>JBEPXC010000068.1:0-15472 GCA_041642035.1 Sphingobacteriia bacterium | reverse complement strand
TAACCAGCACACATTCTTCTCTCCAAAAAGCACGTGATCTGAGCATGCAAAACGCACAAAAAATTCAGTTTCATCACAAAAACTACAGGAGAGATATTGGCCTGGATGTGCAAAATTAAACCTGCTATATGATCATAGGAAAATTTAAAACCAATCATCCTTTCATGATAGCCTTGCTGCTGAATATGGCTGTATTGTTGTGGCTGGATGGCTTTGTTTTCTACCGGCAGGTACAATTGTCTTCTGAAAGTGCAGCACCTTTATATGTTCTTATATCCCATCTTTTCAATCAATACAAATGGTGGAGTGTTTTTCTCTCGTTTTTATTTATGCTGTTGCAGGCGTTTATGATCAACCGGGTGATTGCCGATAAAAATCTGGTAGACCGTAATTCATGGCTACCGGCTCTTTTGTACATTGTACTCATGAGCAGCAGCTTTAGTATATTCGGATTACAACCTGTGTGGTTTGCTAATTTCTTTCTGATCATTGCCCTGAATAAGATGTTTGAAGTATTTAAAGACGAGACGGTAAATATTGAGATCTTCAATGTTGCTTTTTTGGTCAGTATAGCCTCCTTGTTTTATTTGCCTTCCCTGTTGTTTATTTTTCTTCTAATTGCTGCCCTTACAATTTATTTCCTTCTGGGTATAAGAGAGCTTCTGGCATCGATCATTGGGGTGCTGCTTCCTTATATCTTTGTGTCATTATACTATTACTGGTTCGATGAGCTGGGAGAGAAAATAGGATATTTCTCAGCCTTGACCCTAAACATAGAATCCATTTTTAAGCAAATCGTGCCCTATGGATGGGCTTCAATAGCTATTACCGGCCTGATTGGTCTGATCTCCATCAGCAGAATTTACCTGGGTACGCTTCGCGATAAACCCATACGTATACGCAAAAGGTTTCAGGTGCTGATGGCATACCTGATTATATCGGTAGTTTCTGTTATTTTTGCAGGACCCTTGCTTGAGGTTCATTACGGTATTATCATGCTGCCTCTTTCGGTTATCATAGCAGGTTTTTTTCAGGAGAATAAGAAGATACAGCTCAACGAAACCTTTTTCACTCTGTTATTATTGCTTATTTTATTGGGCAAACTGGCCCGTTTGTAAATTGCTAACCCCCTATCACAATCATGGAACCTACGAAAAAAATACTTTTTTTGGTGGCTCACCGTCCGGGGCGTTCTCCCGGTCAAAGGTTTCGTTTTGAGCAATACCTTGATTATCTGATACAAAATGGATTTGAATGTCACATTTCTTACTTGATAGACCAGCAGGATGATCAGGTTTTTTATTCTGCAGGCAGGTATGTTAAAAAAGCACGTTTTTTGGTAAAAAGCCTCCTGCACCGCTGGAAAGACCTCAAAAGCATTAGGGCATACGATATAGTTTTTCTGTATCGTGAAGCCCATATGCTGGGGATTACCTGGTTTGAGAAGAAAATTAAAAAAGCAGGGGTAAAGATGATCGTAGATTTTGATGACAGCATCTGGCTAAAAGATGTTTCCAATGGAAACCGAAACCTTTCATTTTTGAAGAGACCAGAAAAAACAAAGACCATCGTGGCTCTTTGCGATGGGGTGATTGTAGGGAATAAATATCTGGCCGATTATGCCCGGCAATACAACAACAAGATCTTCATCATCCCCACCACCATCGATACAGACTATTATACAGGCCACACCAGCGAAAGACAAGGTGAAAAGATTTGTATCGGTTGGACGGGTTCATCTACCACCCTAAAGCATTTTTCACTGGCCGTACCGGTATTACAAAAGCTCAGGGAGAAATATGGTGACAGGCTTATATTCAGACTCATTAGCGACAAGAAATACACCGGTCCGCTGGAAGGGCTGGAAAACATCCCCTGGAATAAAGATACCGAAGTTCAGGATCTGGACCAGATAGACATCGGCATAATGCCCTTGCCCAATGATGATTGGTCGAAAGGAAAATGTGGCTTTAAAGGACTTCAGTATATGGCCTTGTCAAAGGCGGCAGTTTTATCGCCCGTGGGGGTTAATACAGAGATCATTTCGCATGGACAGAATGGATTCTTAGCCGACAGCCCCGAGGAATGGGAAGCCATTCTCTCTGCGCTCATAGAAGATGCTGCTTTGCGAAAATCCATTGGCCAAAAAGGTCGTCAAACCATAGAAGAACGCTTCTCCTATCGATCACAAAGAGAACGATATCTAAATATTTACAGAGATCTAATCAGTACTGCACCATGAATCTTCCGTTAAGCCCATACTATAGTGCGGCCACAGCTTTTGAAGCAGGCGTGGATGAGGCAGGCAGAGGATGTCTGGCAGGGCCGGTTTATGCAGCAGCGGTAATTTTCGACAAGACCATCACACCCGAACTGGGTCTGCAATTGAACGATTCAAAAAAGCTCCCGGAAAAACAACGTTACTATCTGCGTGAGCTGATAGAACGAGAGGCAATCTGCTTCTCGACAGGCATAGCAGATCATGAAGAAATCGACAGCATAAATATCCTCAATGCATCTTTTCTGGCCATGCATCGTGCCCTGGAAAAACTAGATACGCATCCTGAATTTTTATTAATAGATGGCAATCGGTTTAAAGCCTGGAAAAACACCCATCATTGCTGTATTATTAAAGGTGATGGACTATTCTATTCTATCGCTGCTGCTTCGATATTAGCCAAGACCTACCGCGACGACTTCATGTTGAAGGTGCATAAACAGTACCCTGAGTATCATTGGGATAAAAACAAAGGCTATCCTACATTATACCACAGGCAAGCTATTGCCGAGTATGGGTTAAGCCCACTGCACCGCAGGAGCTTTAAATGTGGGATAGAGCAACTGGAACTGGATTTGTAAGAGGTGCCAGCTATAGCATGATACACCCCTACCAGGAAAGCTGCTTCCGTTTTACCGGCATAGTCATACAACGGGCTCCTCCCCCCCCACGAGGCAACTCATTGCCGTCAATGGTAACGATATATTTCTGGTAATCATCAAGATTTACCTTTCCTTTTATCACATCAAGGGCTTTAATCACCTCCATGCCCCGTTTATTCAACTCCTCTACAGTTTTTGAGTTGCGGGCATATCCTATTACTTTACCGGGTCCTATGGCAAAAAAATTGGCGCCACTATGCCATTGTTCTCTTTCCTGAAACCAAAGATCATTACCCCCACCGCATAGCACCGGTTCAAGATCCATGCCCAGGTGTTTGAGCACAGCAGGGATATTTTCTACCTCCTTAATACTTTTCACCTTTCCTCCTTCGGCATGTATATGAACGGTCTGGTATTTATTCATTTTCATTACCACGGGTTCGTAAATCATACACTTATCCATGTCGAGCAGGGTGAATACCATATCCAGGTGAATAAACGATTCGGGAGTTGAGGGCAATTCCTGTACAATAATGTGCTGATATTCATTCATTTCCTTGAGTTGTTCCAGCATAAAATCGACACCCTGAGAAGTAGTGCGAGGACCAATACCCACCAAAACAATGTCATTACGGGCTACCAAAACATCACCCCCTTCCAGGGAAATATTCCCGGAGTCTTTCTTGGCATTAATGGCATTGATGGTCTTGGTATTAAAAGAGGGGTGAAAATCAAAAATAGCCTCCATAATAATACTTTCGCGCAAACGCACGGGTGAAGACATCTTGCCTACAAAAACATTGTCGTAAACAGAAATGGATGAGTCGCGCGTAAAGAAGAAGTTGTGCAAAGGCCGCATGGCATATCTTTCTTTTGAAAGAAAGGTGGTCAAATTCTTTTTATGCACCAAAACTCCTTCGATGAGCTGACGAGAGAGTTCTGTCTCATCCAGGGTCATAAGATAGGGTTTTATATGGGCAGCGGATTCATGCTGACACACTTTATCAAGCAGATTTTCTTTTACTTTTTCATTCTTCAGCACATCGGTAAGTAAATCCTTAACTTCAAAGGTTTTGCTAACCTTATCCAGAACCCCTTTAAGTTGATTGAATTCCTTCGTGGCTACCGAAAGGTTGAGGATATCACTATATAAGGCTCTTTCGGCATTCTGAGGGGTCATATTTTCGACTTCAGGGCCCGGAGAGTGCAAGATGACAGCTTCTAAATCGCCAATTTCGGAATAAACTTGTGTAGGATATTGCTCTTGTTGCATAAGAGAGAATTTTTACATTCGGGCAAGGAAGCATAGTAATCCTTACCAAAAATAAAAATGTCATCATAGGGGACATTATTTACCCTAGCATAAGTAAGGCCTTTATCAGAGAATGGGGATTCCTGAAAAAAGGCCTGCAAAGGTAATAATTTTTGTTGGCTTATGATATGGCCAGCATTAAATTTTAAGAAGCACGATACAAAGGATTTATATTTTGCGATCGAGAAGGTTTCGGGCAAGCAATTTAAGCTCTGTCTTCTTCTCTTCCGGGATTTTAATCTCATCCAAAAAGGCAAAAGCCTTTTTGTTATATTCTTCCATCTTATCTATGGCTTTGCTGTCGAGACCAACCTGCAGATACACATTTTTCACCATGCTAATTTTCTCCTCAGGATTAAAGATCCTGTTGGTAAAGGCATTGCGCAAGTCGCGCAGTTGGTTTTCGTTGGCCAGTTCAAAGGCTTTGATAAAAAGCCATGTTTTTTTATTGGCAATAATATCGCCCCCTGATTTTTTACCAAAGGTGGCTTCATCGCCAAAAATATCGAGCCAGTCGTCCATGATCTGGAATGCGATACCTACATTTACGCCAAAATCATACAGCAATTGGGCATCTTTATCGGAAGCGCCGGCAATGATGGCACCGGCCTTAAGACAGGCAGCTGGCAGCACAGCTGTCTTCAGACGGATCATGTTTATATATTGTTGCTCCGATACCTTGTCGAGGTGTTCAAAATTCATATCATACTGCTGTCCTTCACAAACCTCAATCACCGTTTTGTTGAACAAATCAAGAATTTCCTTAAGATACTCCGTCCTGCTAGCGGCCAGCTGTTGCACAGCCATGGCAAACATCACATCGCCCGATAAAATAGCGGTATTGGCATTCCACTTTTTATACACCGAAGGTTTACCCCTGCGCAGAGGGGCCTGATCCATAATATCGTCGTGCATAAGCGTGAAGTTGTGGAATATTTCCATTCCTACAGCAGGCCCCAGGGCCTTTTCGACATCGCCATCAAACATGTCGCAGGCCAGCAAGGCCATTAACGGCCTGATTCTTTTGCCGCCATCATGGAGGCAATATTGCACCGGCAGGTATAACTCAGAGGGTTGACTTGAAAGATCAATACTATTGATGTATTGATTTATTTTCTCAGTAAATTGTTTGTGTTTTGATGACATAACAGGCTCTATTATTGATTTTTATACTGGAGAATTGTTTCTATCGGTAAATTCTATTAACAACACAAGACGGCCAAGCTTGTTCAACAAAACAAAAGCCTTATGAGATGATAAAACGGGTATCCTGCAAAATTCTTTTTATGCCTTGCTCCATCGTTATCAAATCTCTCTGGAGAATTTTTTTCATTTTCGAAATGTCGGGAAAACGTCTTTTCATATCGCCTTCGGGCAAAGCCGGTCTGTAGTCCAAGGCAGAAGAAGAACCGGTGAGTTGGATGATCATGTTGGCCAGCTCAACAATGGTAATTTCATAATCTGAACCAATATTTACCACATCGTTGATGTATAAATCATCGTATAATGCTTTGGTGGTGGCTTCGACATTATCATCAACAAAACAAAAGGTCCGGGTTTGCAATCCATCGCCATAAATGGGGATGGATTCATTGTTAAGGGCAAGAGCAATAAATTTAGACATTACAAAGTCAACGCTCTGCTTGGGCCCATAGGTATTGAAAAATCTGAAGCAAGTATAGTCGAGATCGTATTCTTTTTTATAGGATTTCAAATACGCTTCTCCAACGTTTTTCACTACAGCATAGGGAATACGTGAATTTAAGGGTGTGGTTTCTTCATTTTGCGGAAGATCGACAGGCTCACCATATACCTCTGAGGAAGAAGCAAAAAAGACTCTTTTAACCCCGGAGTTTTTGCACAGATCAAAAATATATTCGATACCATACAAATCTTTCAGCACTTTAATGGGATAAGCCTGTGTTTGCCTAACCCCCACAAAGGCAGCATAATGAAATACATAATCAAATTTATTGGAAAGCATTACCTCAGCAATATCGCGGTAATTATTGACATCGCACTTGACGAATCGCCAGTTATCGGGAGGTAATTGAGGTAGTTTATTGATATTACCGGTAGAGAGATCATCTACCAGAACCACAAAGTTTTCCGGATCTTTGATAAGCTTTTCGGCCAGACAGCTGCCAATAAAACCAGCCCCTCCTGTTATAAGGATTTTCCTTTTCTCACCCATTGTTCTCGTTATTATTGATTGTTCTCTTCTGTTATTTGAATGAGGTATTTGCCATAACCACTATTTACAAGAGGTTGAGCAATTTCCTTAAGCTGGTCTTTATGGATAAATTTCATGCGATAGGCGATTTCTTCAATGCAGCCTATTTTAAGACCCTGTCTTTCTTCGATGACCTGGACGAACTGCCCGGCCTGAATAAGCGAATCAAAGGTACCTGTATCGAGCCAGGCGGTGCCACGATTGAGTATGCCCACCTTTAACTTGCCCTCGCCCAGGTAATACTTGTTTACATCCGTTATCTCATATTCTCCCCTGGGGCTTGGTTTAATATTATGCGCTACCTCTACAACAGAATTGTCATAAAAGTACAAACCGGGAACCGCATAATTTGATTTGGGTTGTTTGGGTTTTTCTTCGATGGAGATGGCTTTCAAATTGCTGTCAAATTCTACCACACCATACCTTTCAGGATCAGAAACATGATAGGCGAAAACCACTCCGCCATCGGGATCATTATTTTGCTGAAGAAGTTGTTGCAAACCGTTGCTGTAAAAGATATTGTCGCCAAGAATTAAGGCTACTTTATCATCACCAATAAAGTCTTTTCCGATTACAAATGCCTGCGCCAGGCCATTGGGCACAGCCTGCTGGGCATATTGGAATTTACAACCCAGGCGGCTGCCATCGCCCAACAGTTTTTCGAAATGAGGCAGGTCATGTGGAGTGGAAATAATGAGTATCTCCTTGATGCCTGCCATCATCAGTACCGAAAGAGGGTAGTAGATCATAGGCTTATCAAAGATTGGCATCAGCTGTTTGCTCATTGCCAGTGTAATAGGATATAAACGTGTGCCTGAGCCTCCAGCCAGTATGATTCCTTTCATGCAGTTTAATGTTTTATGATGTTTTGAATAGGCTTAGATATAAAAAAGAAAATCCCACTCATAGGTTTATTGTTGCGGGATAAAGTTAAAACAATTCGACAAACTGGCCAAAGAATTACCCATGCCTGTGCTTGTTTACTGGCCCGTTTTGGTATAAAATAAAATCTTAGCCTGAGCTGGCAATGCGTTTATATAGGGGCTCGTGGTTAGCATTCTTTTTTTTGTTTTCTTTGACGATAATTCTATCATGCAGCGACAGCAGCACCGAAGGCATAAGAAAAAGGTTTGACAGAAGAGCCACCAATAAGGTGAAGGCAATAAGGTAACCCAATGCCTGTGTACCACCAAAGGAGGACGCCGTGAATATGCTAAAGCCCAGAAACAGTACCACAAAAGTGTACATCATGCTTATCCCGCTCTCGCGCAGGGCCTTCAGCACGGCATGTTTAATATTGGAATCATTCAATGCCAGTTCCTGTTTAAATTTTGCCAGAAAATGAATCGAATTATCCACAGAAATCCCCAGGGCTATACTAAACACTAATATAGTGGAAGGTTTAATGGGCACCCCCGTAAAACCCATAAGGGCAGCGGTAAGAAGCTGGGGAAACAAATTGGGCAAGAGCGAAATAAGTATCATCCTCCATTGATTAAACAACAATGCCATGAGCAGAGAGATAATGACAATGGCAAAAATAAGACTGGTGAGCAGGTTTTTAACCAGGTAGCCCGATCCTTCGAGAAATAAAACACTGGCTCCGGTCATGCTGACCGTAGTCGTTTCGGCATCAAAAATAGAGTCAATAGCAGGCTGTAGTTCGTCTTTGATTTCCCTGATACGGCTAGTGCCAATATTAGCCATTTGCACACTTAGTCGGGTTTTCTGCATTGAGCTGTCGACCAGCGAACTAATAATCCCATTGTTCATGCCGGTATCGGAGGGGAAATAAGAAAAAATAAAGTTACGTTCATGACGGTTGGGCAGCTCATACCTATCGGGATTGCCTCTGTAAAAAGCTTGTTTGGCAAATTTCATCACCTCCACGATCGATAAGGGCTTAGACAATTCAGGATAACCTGCCAATACGGTCTGCAGTTGATCAATATTTTCCAGGGTATGTGGATGGGTGACTCCATTGGGCCGGTTGGTTTCTATCAGGATCTCCAGAGGTAGAATTCCATTGACGTTTTTCTCAAAGAACATAAGATGCTGATAGATTGGATCACGATGAGGGATATCGTCGACAACACTTCCTGAGGTATGCAGTTGGCTTATGCCCATAATACCCACAATAAACAACATGCCGAAGACAAGAAAAACCCGCTGGCGATGAAAAACAACTGAATATATTACCCTGTTAATGGCTTTACGGATAAAGCGATTGTTGAGATGTTTTACATGCTTTGATTCAGGGGCAGGCAGATAGCTGAAGAATATAGGAATAAGAAACAAGGTGAGCAGAAAAACAAACAGGATATTGAGAGCAGCAACAATACCAAATTCGACCAGAATTTTGTTTCCCGTAATAATGAATGTGGCAAATCCTACTGCTGTGGTAGCATTGGTGAGCATGGTTGCCTTGCCAACTCTTTGTACTATTCTCACCAATGATTTAACCTTATTGCCATGACGACGATATTCGTGATGATATTTATTGAGCAGAAAAATGCAGTTTTCAACACCTATTATAATCAACAGAGGAGGAAGAATACCCGTGAGAATGGTGATTTTATAACCCAGCACCGCCACCAGGCCTAACGCCCAGATAACACTGATGATAACAATGATAACAGAGAAAAAGACTGCTTTAAAGCTTCTGAAAAAAGCAAACAGGGTAATAGCCGCAATAAGTAGAGCAAGAAAAATAAACAACTTAAGCTCCGATTCGACCTTTTCGGCTGTTCGGGTGCGTATGTATGGGAGGCCGCTGTAAAAAAGTTTTATTCCGGTTTGTTGTTCAAAACCAGAAGCTGTTTGGTGCACCTTATTGATAAGATCTAACCTTTTTTTGGTGTTAAGAATGCTTTTTTCGAGCGATACAGCCGTCATAATGGCTCCTGTGTGGCTGTTGAAAAGCAATCCTTCATAGAATTTTAATTGCATCACCTGCTCCATGAGGCTATCCAGATCATGCTGCGAGGTAGGCATTTGCTGCATCATGGGCCTGAAATCAAATTTTCGGATTTCGTCGTTTCGGATAATCTGAGGGATGTTGGCCAGGCTCAATACTTCGGTAACCCCTTCTATTTCTTTGATCTGCTCAATAATATCATTCCACAGCAGGAAGTTATCCAACTGGAGAAACCTTTCATCCTGCAGCCCGATAAAGGCTATATTGCCATCTTCTCCGAAGGTTTCCTTAAATTCTTCATATTGTTTATATACCGGGTCGGTGGCGGGCAACATTTGTGCCAGCTCATAGGAAAGCTCCACTCTGGTAGCCATCCATCCCATGAAAACAGTGATTGAAAAAACCGAAATGAGTATATATAAACGATACCGAAGGATGAATCTTACCAGTAATTCCCACATAAAGTCATAGCCTAAGAAACCGCACTATCTGCCAGTAGCGGGCGAATGATTAAAAAAAAGCCTTTAATGTGTTAAAGGCCAATCCATTTAAAAGAATGCAAAAGTAGCAAAAAATGAAAGGATATTCACCAAAAAACTGATAAAAAAATATGATGTACCTTACCGGGATTATAAGTTAGGAATCTGGAAGGTCATAGTATCATCAATAATCCAGTAACGGTTTTCATAATCAGGCTCATAGAAATGTATGGCCCCCTGGGCAAGAACACCAATGGTGCCTGGTTCAAAGCTCAGAAGAGCTTCTGTATTTTCAGGAAGAATCAAAACCATATCCTCCTGGAACAACCAATTTCCGGTTAGATCCAATTGATATACCCCGAGTTTGTTATCAGAAATAATGGCCAGTTCCATGCTGCCCATCATTAAATAATCATCGATATGAGCAGGCAATTTAAAAGTCGCCGTTTCATCCCTTTGCCACTTCATTTTTTCATCCAGATAGTAAAAGTGTATGGAGCCTTCATTATCTTCTATGCAAACCGCTCCTCTTTGCCAAGGCATCTTCATGGCTGACAGGCGCTTGTAATTCTCAGGAAGAGGCATCACCAGCTCGTGTTTAGTCTCCCATTGCAAAGAGGCATTCATATTGAAAAAATACAGCTGATCATCATCCAAAACGGCAATGGTTCCCATGCCCATTCCCAGGAGTCCGTCGTTTCCGCGGGGAATATGAAACTGAGAGTCTCTGTCGGGCAACCAAAGACCGCTCTCGTTAAAGTAATAGGCAAATACCTTCTCTTCATGAATAATACCCATACTACTCATTCCGGGTGTTATAATCTTATGTGCCGCCGGTGAATTTATCTGTTCCACGTTGATGGACAGCGAATTATCTTTACAGGCAGAAAATAGCATTGTGCTGGCTGCAAGAATAATGACAAATCTTAGTAAAGGCATCTTATATTGTTTTAGTAGATAAACGCAGCGGTTTACCCGCCGATAATTTAGTAAAAGTTAAATGGGCAGTCAAAGGTATAAAAAAATTAACCTCTAAGTTGTCCCGGTGAAACTACAGTTAAAGGGCCGGCCCTGCCCACCCCTTAAACCTGTATGTGCATGGTATATTTAACTGAATACAATTAAACATTATAATTTTTAAATCACCCGAAATCAATATGCCCTGAAGCCAGGAAAAACTTTATGTTACCAAAGTATAACGGACTGGTTTGTTAATAAACCACCGTAACCTTGTGGGTTTTTCTTATACCATCACCCATAATATTCAGAAAATACACTCCTTCAGGTAAGTTGTTTATCTCAAGGCTCTGTCTAAAGTTGTTATCAGGGTTAATTTCTTTTGATTTAATCAGTCTGCCCTGCATATTGGTCATTTCAATTCTCACACCACCGGCAGGGAGGTTTTCAAGCTCTATATGTATATTCTCCCTGGCAGGATTGGGATAAACCCTTGAAGAAAATTCGGCTTGAGTATCATAGATATTGTTGAAGAAACCAACATACAAAGTGTCGGCACCGGTGCATCCATACTCATCAGTTACCCTAACCCATTTCCAGCCATACGACGACACATCGTACAAAGGTTCATTACTGCCATCGTGCCAGTAATAGGAGGCAAAACCCGATCCGGCATTCAATACCACGGTATCAAGACGAGTGGTGTATATGTCAGGTCCCAGCGCCACTTGTGGTCTTCCGGTAATTTGAACGTAAGATAATAACGTATCGGTACTGTTATTTACATCGGGGGTGGCAATAAAGGCACTGAAATCAAATTCATTACCGGCTGAAAGATCGGCGCTTTGCTGAAAACGGAAATACCTTGCGGTATTTGCCGGCCATACTTCTTCAAGAACAAAATCTTCCATTACAAAATCGCTTCCATCTGCCACAACAAAACCTAACTGTAGAGAGAACCCCGGATTAAAATCGTCATACCCCTGATTAAATAGTTTTACCTGCACCTCCTCATTTTCGGTCAGCACACAATAACTGTTTGGGGATACTATCGAATCCATTACCAGATCATAGCTTATCACTTCTACTGATGCTGTATTGGCGCATCCGGTCTCATCGGTTATGGTAACACTATAGGTTTGTGATGCTGGCTGCTGTATAGTGAAAATGGCTTCGGCACTACCATCCTGCCAGGTATAGCTTTTGAAATAATCGCCAGGAGTAAGCTCAATACCCACAGGATTGGGTGAATAAATGGTTTCACCAAGAGATACCTGTGGTAACAGATTGATGGTGAATTCCTGTGATAAGGAATTGTTTTCATCAATTTCGTCCTCAGCAAACATCACCTCAACTTCAATATTGTTTATGCTGTTTAAAGGAGCATCAAATGTCTGTGTAAAAATGTATTCCCTAATAGATGAAGGCCTAAGCTCGTTGATTAAAACAACAGATTCCATGATTTCGGCTTCTCCATTTATGGAATAGGATAAAAATATCTCTGTTCCTTCAGGTAAGGAAAGATATCCTGAGTTTTCAATCTCTACAACAACGGTATTTTGCTCTGTTTCAGCACAAACCGATACAGGAGAAACAATATTATCCAGGGCAAGATCCATTACCTCAGGATAAATAGTAGTGGAGTCGGTTGAGGTACAACCAAATTCATTGCTCACCCTCACCCAGTGCAGCCCCCATGTTTGCGCCTGGTAGCTTGGTTGTGTGCTTCCATCCTGCCATTCATAGGCAAAATGTCCGGCACCCGGGTCCAGCAAAATCATTTCGGGCGTATCGGTTGTAACATACGGAGGCAGTTCTATTTCAGGATACCCGTGAACATGCAAGGTGATATCCAATGAATCATTGGTGATATTAGCATCCCTTTGCTGTTGAAATATTTTAAACCCGTAGGAGCGAATATTTTGCATATCAACCCTTGCAGAGAACAAAAATTCCCGTTCCTCTCCTGCTAACCACAATTGATCCAGCACCAGCGTATCCTCACAAACCAAACCATCATTATAATGCAAGGCAAAGGGAAACTGCCTTCCCGGCTCAAAAGATTCCGGTCCATGATTGATGATATTTATTCCGATTTGCTCCTGATCTGAGAGCTCACAGGCATCAAGGGGGGTATAAACATCAACGATATCAAGGTCATAGGTAACGAGTAATACCGAATCAACTCCTGAGCAACCATGTTCATCCGCAACAAACACAGAATACCAGGCGGTTAAGGAATCGGTAATTTCATACAATTGTCCATCAAAGTTATCCTGCCATGCATATACTGCATAGCCTGCCCCGCCATCGAGGATTATTTCAAGGGGATTTTGTGAATAAATGGTATCTCCAAGATAGGGTTGAGGATAACCGTATACAGAAAGAGTATGCATCAATGTGTCATTTTGCGGTTCTGCATCTTTTAGGGTTTGAACCAGTGTAAAAGAATAATTACCCGGCAGGGAGAAATCAAAAGGAATAAGGAATCCGGCCTGGAGCGTATCCCCTGGCCACCATTCTTGTGCAAGGGTTACAATTACTTCATCATACAATACATCGTTGTGAAACAACTTTACCGGAATCACCGTTCCCACAGTATAAGGGTCTGTGCCGGTATTTTGCAATTGTGCGATGATGAATTCCTCTGATGACAGTTCGCAATCACTGACAGGTTGCCGAATAGCAACAACACTTATGTCGCGAGCAATCACCCCGAGCGTATCTATGGTAGTACAGGCATTCGCATCGGTCACCCGTACACTGTAGAAATCAGAATTTGGTGAAACCACCTGAAAAGTCTGATCAACGGTCCCATCATGCCAGAGGTAATCCACATATCCTTCTCCTGCATCTAATAGCAGGGTATCGGGTTGCAAGGAATAAATATCCTCTCCCAGCGAAAAATCAGGATATCCGTATACCATGACAGAGGCAACCAAAGTATCATTATAAATACCCGGATGATAGAAATCAGTATCTCCGGGAAGCATCGTACAGGAAACAATGTCATGACTTCCCTCTGCACTCATATCGATGCCCGACTCAAAGGTATGTTGAATAGAAGAGCCAGGGGCAAGTTCATTGGCAAGTATAAAATCCTCATAGATTGTCTGCAGTGTATCTACCTCCAATGCCAGGGGTATTTGCGAACCAGCCGGCAAGGCTTTCAACCCAAAATTTTCAATGCTTATGGTTACCGTTTGGGTAGTACCAAGCTCACAGGCATCAACGGGATTAATGAGTGCTGCAACTCCAATATCATGGGGTGCTTCATAAACGGATACGGCATCAAATGCAACCCCCTCCCAAAGAACGGTTTGTTCTTCGAGATTACCTGAAGCAAAAACCAAACGAAATTTAACATTCTCTTGTTGGGCAATTTCTGGTCCCAGAACTGCTCTTATCCTTTGCCAACCCTCAGTGCTGCCATGCCAGCCAGACGCGCTGCCAAAGGCGTTTTGCAGATTAGGCAAGGTATCCTTGCCGTGCCATCCCCATGAAAGGGTTTCATCCCATGGGGCAAGATTCTGCCAGCTTACACCTTTGTCGGTTGAATATTGAATGCCCAGGCCATCGCTTCCTTCAAGGGTATGAGTATGCAGGAAGAACTCAATAACAGGATGCTGAACAGCAGTAAAATTAAAGCATGGGCTTTCAAGCCAGGAGGCCTCCATTGAATTATATGGGCCATCGACATGGGTAAACCATGCATTTGAACCGGAATAGGTTGTCTCCTGATCTGCTGTGGCCCATTCCCACGATTTGTTATCTCCATATCCTGTCCATAAACCGTCATCATCAATAAACAGCTCACTGTAGGGCGGTGTAATATACGGAATGGAAAACACCGCATGGTGCAAGGTGTCGTTGGTGTCATCCTGATCGTTGCTCCAGAAAGTCTTCACCAACACATCGTTATATCTTCCGGGAATAGAAAAATCTGCTTTGGGCAAAAAGGTATGTATAACGGCTTCGCCAACAAGAATGCTTTGATACAGTGTATCCATCAGCCATGTTGTGCCACCATCCAGGGAAAACCCCAGCGGAATGGGTTCCGTAACATCATTTGCACCATAATTACGCACGTCAACAACAATAGTCTCCTGATTGCTCATACCACAACCTTCATTAGGCCCATTCCATGAAGCTACGCCAACATCCTGGGTGACATAAGTGCCTGTTACAACAAGATTATCGATGTTCCATCCACTATAGTTATTGGTGTCATCGGTAGGCCCTAATCCAAAACGGACTCTCACCTTAGATTTCCTATTGGCTCCTGTTAAGGAATAGATTCGCTGATTCCATCCCAGGGTATTGAAAAAATTGTCATTTACCCACACCAGTTGCCATGTAATACCATCATCATCTGATATATGGATCCAGACCTTATCTGTAGGTTCAACATTTAGCCATCGATGAAAAGAGAGTGTAACATCCTTGTAATAAAAACAATCTATAGTATTTGATATGGCTACATTCTCCAGGGTATCCAACCCGGGTTCATAATCACCGGGGATTGTTCCCAATCCGGTGATATCCGTACCAAGAATATTGCTACCCACAAAGGGATAGGAAGCCCCCGGATGCCCATACGATCCTCCAAGCCCTTTTGGGACGGCCCTTTCCCATTCTCCGGTAAGAATCCAGCCCTTGTCGGTATCAAAATCGTCATAATATATTGATTCCAG
>JBEPXC010000067.1:0-15871 GCA_041642035.1 Sphingobacteriia bacterium | reverse complement strand
AATGAGCCGGCATTGTATTCAACGGTAGTGTTGCTCAACAAGGATTCGGTGCTTGTAAAAGGTGCATTCAGTCAGGAAGATGGTTCATTCGTACTTGAGAAAATAATTCCCGGAAACTATTTTGTGCAGATAAGGAATATTGAATTTCAAACTTACCTCTCTAATCTCATTAATATTGGAATCGGGGAGAAGATTATACTTGATCCAATTCATCTGGCTCCGGCTATAAATCAGCTTGGAGAAGTTGTGGTTTCCGCTGATAAAGCCCTTATCGAAATGCATCCCGACAAGTTGGTGTATAATGTTTCGGCCAGCGCCAATGCTTCTGGAAATAATGGACTTGAGCTGTTGGGAAAAGCACCCGGAATATCTGTTGATATGGATAACAACATAATTCTGCAGGGCAAGTCGGGTGTGCAGATATACATCAATGGGCGCCCATCAAGGCTGTCGGGAACCGATCTTGCCAATATGCTCGAAGGGATGCGCTCGGACAACATCGAATCGATAGAGATCATAACGAACCCTTCGTCAAAGTACGATGCCGAAGGTACAGCCGGAATCATCAATATTGTGATGAAGAAAAACACAAATACGGGTTTGAATGGAAATTTGGTTTCCAGCTATTCGCTGGGCAATCATAGTCGCGGGAGCCTGGGTTCCACCCTTAATTATAATTCTGATAGGCTGGCTTTTAATACCAGTATCTCCGTTACAGAGTCAGATTTTCAGGATGATTTTACTGAGATTTCCGAACGCAGAGGATTCATTCTGGACATGAAAACCAATGGATTAAATAACAGAAGGGGATATAACTTCTCCAGTGGTATTGACTATTCATTCAATGAGAAAAATTCATTAAGCATTGATGGCAGGGTGTTCATAACCAACAGGAGTGGCTTGTCGGTAAATAATACGGGTATTATTGATGCAGCAAATGAGGTGCCCGCTGAATATTTATTCGCTCAAACCATAGGTGAGTCTCCATCAGAGAATTATGTGCTCAATATCAACTACAAATTAGTTCCGGGCAGTACATCCAGTATCTCGGCAGATGTTAGTTTTGGCAGATATGCCAGCAGAAATGGAACAGAACAACCCAATACCTATTTTGATCAGTCAAAGAGTGATATAATCCGTTCTGTCAACAGTCGCTACAATACAAAAACCTATATCGACCTCTTCTCTACCATGCTCGACTACGAGAAGAAATTCGGGTTTCTTACTTTTTCAACCGGGGCCAAGATTTCTTATATATCTACCGACAATAATCTGGCTTTCTATAATATACTGGATGGGGATAATGCTGTTTATGATGTTACGCGAAGCAACGACTTCGTTTATGAGGAAAATGTGACAGCCTTTTATTTTTTGATGAATGCTACCCCCAACCAATACCTCTCGCTCAATGCCGGGGTCAGAATGGAAAATACATCATCACTTGGTATTCTTGACAGCGAAATAGCCACCCTTGATAGTCGCGTGCCCCGAAACTATAACGACTTCTTTCCCAATATTGGCATAGCTTACAACAATCAAAAGAACAGTGAGATCAGTGCAAGTGTTGGACGACGCATTACCCGGCCCAACTACCAGTATTTAAATCCATTTGAATCAAAAATGAGCGAACTGCAGTCCTGGAAAGGGAATCCGTTTCTCCAGCCCAACTATATTACCAATTATCAGGTCTCCTACTCCTATAAAAGAAGACTGGTTATTTCTAATACTTATAGTATAACGCGCGATTTCTTTGCCAATATTTTTGTAATTGAAGGCGATAAAGGCAGCATACTTACCCCTCGCAATATGGATAAAGTTACCAATAATGGTTTATCGGTAACTTATCCTGTTCAGGCATTGCCCTGGTGGCAATTCAACTCCTTTTTCAATTACAACTACGAAACTTACAAAGGCGATTTGCAGGGAACCATAATAGATCTCAAATCAAGCAGCTACGATTTTCGCATGCAGAATATGCTTAAACTCCCCGGAGGAATCGCACTGGAACTGACCTGGTTTATATATAGTCCCTGGATTTGGAGAGGTTCTATTGAAGTTGAAGGAAACCAGGGTTTAAATGTTGGTCTAAAAAAAGGCTTTTTAAACAGGATGTTGATTCTTCAATTTACCGGCAACGATGTGTTCCGAACCAACAGCGATTATTTTTACAAAAGCAACTATGGAGGCATAGTGGCCGATGGTATCCGGACATTTGATAACCAACGGTTTGGCTTTAGCCTTACTTACAACTTTGGCAACCAGCAGGCCAAAGCACGTCAGAGAAGTCGCTCTGCTATTGATGAAGAGTTGAAAAGGATCTCGGAATAAGTCGTTTACTAACAACCCTTATACATCTCATACAAGGCAATTCCATTAACCGAAAGCAAAGTCTTTGGACAAGGTGAAAGCAGCAAGAAACAGGCAGATCGGTTCTTTTGAAGAAAGACAATGGCTATAGTGCGGATTTTTTGAAAGTCTGACCAGCAGATTGATATTGGCAGAAAGAATAACCTGTAATTCTGGCAATCAGCGGGCCAAAGCCTGTCTAAGAAGCCATTCGGCAATAGATGAGGAGATAAGGCGGATATCGGAGTATAAAGAACCTGTATCTTTTGACTATACGTTCTTTAGAAAAAAATCCTAACTAGTCAGGTATTAAGTGTGAAATAATAATTCATTTTTTTAAAAATTAGTTTTCAAAAAACTGTTAACTATGCAACAGTATAAATAAACGTTAGCTTAAAATCAACAAAAACCACCACTAATGAAAAAAGTAAAACTAATTATTGGATTATTATTTGTATTTGTGATTTCTGCAAATAGTCAGAATTTAGTTTCCATCCCAGGCTTAGGGGATATCCCTTTTGTCCAAAATGAGAATGTATTTATTCTTGATATACTCGACTATGGCCAGTTTGAGTTTACGGGCACTATTCAGCCTTTAAGTCTTTTCACTGAAGCTTCAATTGATCAGTTGAGCGCATTTCCGGGTTATCATGTTATGTCCAAACTGGGTTTGGACAGTGTTTTTCTTGAGGCCAACGCAGAAGGGCTTACATTAGCTTCTAAAATTGATACGGGAAAGGAGCTAAAGCCGCTTTTTGACATTTTGAAAATTACAGCACCTACCATTGATATAGAAACCAAAATTGGAAGGGGTACTTTTGAGCTTGAAGGAGAATTAGCTTTTCCCGATCCTATTGAATTGGTTTATATTGATAATCCAGGTACCCGATTAAGTTATTCATCTATCGGTATCACTTCATCAGCAGAGCCGGGCTCTTTTGAATTGGATATAACTACCGGACTAATGATAAAGCCATCTAACGTAGATCCTGAACTTGAAACATATTTTACATTTGGTTATAACCTTATTACCCAAGAACTTAAAGGTGCCGGATCTTATATGACTGAATGGGTAGATCCTTTCGGAATTAATACTTATGTAAAAGAGAGGTCAATCATTCTTAATGGTGGTGCTCTGGAGATTGGTTATATACCCGGCAGTCCTACGCCTACCAAATTGGGGATGGTAATTAATGAAGCAAATTTGTTTGGGAACGAGTTCTCAACTTATATAGCTATTGCTCCGGCTGATAAGCAAATTGGATTATATGCAACCCGTGTCGACCGGATGTCGGCAAACGATATGTCAAAAATATTGCGTGAAGGGTTTGGGTTGAATGTCCCTGATTTCTTCCCTGATTGTTACTCCTTAACCAATTCTGTCATCCAATTTTCTCCTACCGAGCTTCAAGTGGGTGAATACAATATGCCCAAAGGGTTTGAGCTTTCAGGTTTTGCAGAAGTGTGCGATTTGATTACAGGAGACTTTACATATTATTTCGACATGGAAGATCAGTTTACACTCTATGCCGATTTTGATGTGGATGCCCAAAAGTTTTTAATGAATGAAGCCCGGAAAGTTGATTTTCTGGCAGCGGCAGTAGAAGAGATTTTTAAGGATGTGGAATTTACCAAATTTGATGTTGATATGGGAGGAAGCCTGCAAGACATGACTTTGGCAGGTAAAACCAGTGTAACGGTAAGACTGATGGACCAGGAGTATCCCTTTGAGTTTGAACCGGTACTTGATCCGGAGGCTTTGGCCTCAACAATCTTTAATAAACTCAAAAAGGAACTTCCTGGCGTATTCAATACTGCAGAGGCCATTGGTAAAGAAATTGCCCGTGTTGCAGGACCAGCAGTAAATGCTTCGATAGATATTGCTCAAAAGGGATTTGATGAGCTTGGCGATTTTGCCGGCCATGCAACAACCTGGACCTCTCACATGACACATGGCGATGATTGTTTTCATGTTTGTGTGCCCAACAGGGCCAGAGACCTTACCCCACCTGTATTTCATTCATCCAACCGGGCGGTGCTGGAGTTTTACAGTCTCGTAATCTCTACAACCATGCTTCTGGAAGACACAACACCCTACCAAACCACCATGCTGAGATCAAATGCACTTAAAGATGAATGGAACCGATTGATCCTTGATCTGGAAGGTAAATGGGATGCCATCTTCTATGACGATTATTACAAGGGCTTTGACAAAGATCCCGGTGATGTTACCCGATACGGGAATGAGTACAGGCGACATGTTTATGACCAATATTTACAACATGTAAATTTAAGAAGAGAACTATGGAGAAGGCTCATGACCAATGGATATGAAAGAAATCATATCAAAAACCGCTGGAAGCCAGAAGTATATATGCATCATGAGCATAATGACGTTGCAGCCGGAAATATCCAGCCTGGATGGTTCAGTGCACAATGGGAAATAGAACCGGTGTTTGGCTCTGAATATGTCTTCATTAAAAATGCTTATACCAATAAATATCTGCATGTTGAAAATGGTGCTGTTGAGACAGGGGATATAGCATCCAGTTGGCACAGTGCCCATTGGAAAATTGAAGGCGTGCAGGGCACTGAGTTTGTAAGAATACGTAATCGCTGGAAAGGCACTCTGCTTAATGTTGAAACAGGTGTTCTTGCCTGCAACGATGCTGGTGATGGAGCATACAGTGCTATGTGGGAGTTATGGCCTCTTTTTGATCATACAAGAGCCTGGAATACCGGAGGAGATGTAGAATGGACTCCGGGTCAAACAGTTGTGCAATCGGCAGACGCTGTTTATTCGTTTGTTTTTCAGGAAGATGGCAACCTGGTCCTTTACCGTTATGGTAATGAAGTCATAATGGATACTCAAACATATAACAAAGGAGCTCAAAAACTGGTTTTCCAAACGGATGGCAATCTTGTAATTTATGGTGAGAATAACATTGTGCTTTGGGCTTCTAACTCATATGGTAAAGGTGGTGAAGCCCTTTATATAGAAAATGGTGAAGTTGTGCTTCATGCCCCGGGTTCTAATGTTGTGTGGTCAACCGCTATAAACCGGGCCTTCAATTTTAGTGGCACAAGAAAATGGTACCCTAACGAAACAGTGCTACGCTCACAAAACGGTCGGTATCGGTTGATATTTCAAATAGATGGAAACCTTGTAGTCTATGAGGGTGGAAATGGCCTTTGGTTTTCCGGATCACATTATAGGGGGGCTATGGAACTTGCCTTCCAGGATGACGGCAATCTTTGTATTCGCACATCTCCCCATCATATAGAATGGTCTACCAATTCATATCATAAAGGGGGAGACACCCTGTATCTTCAGGATGATGGCAACCTGGTTATACATGCTCCGGGAGCTATAGTGCTCTGGGCAAGGTTCTGATAATAAGACTGGATTTTGGTGAATAAACCCGGGCATGGCATTGCGTCTGTCCGGGTTTTTACAGCGGTAGGAAATAGACTTTATTGAATGTATATTGTTGACGTTGAGCCTGTGGATGAAGTTGGCACCATCTGGCAGCCAGGGAAATGATGTTATTAAAGGTTACTCTCTTCCATCTTTTCCGATAATACTATTTTTTCATTTCCCTTATTCACAATTTCATTGTAATAGCTTTTTATCAATGAATAGTTGAGGGATGAATACACGGAATTCTTAAAATGATACTCCAACGACACACTTATGGTATTCTCATTTACACTTGCTGAATACGAGAGAGAAAAGAGCTCATTCTCGATATTATGTTCAGAGGGTAAATAGTCAATAGCAAATCCTTCGGGAATAAGAATGGTGGAATGAAAGATCCTTTTTTTGGGATAGGTTATGTCAATTGGATAGGTGCGCTCATTTTGTTTAAAAGGATTTTCCGAAATGGGTTCGTGAAGAAAAGGGGCTAAATATATCTTGTTATTAACGATTTCCGTTTGACTTTGCTGGTTGTATCTCAAAATATAAGGTTTGTCTTTATTTGTTTGATTGAAGACTGTAATGGTGCTGTCGAGTATCGTATGGCCCATAGTTTCAAGTCTTCTCTTTATAAGCCCTGTATCATCGGTATAATGATTTCGATAGTATAGTGCATCATACTCTGTAGCATTTACTAAAACGGTTGAGTTAATATTAAAGTTATCAATTTCAATCTGTATGCTGGTTTTTATTTCTGAAGGAAACAGACACTCTAACCCTATCCATTCCACTTTATCTTTCTGAACGATTAATCCTTTGTCGTTAATGCATCTGGATGGGATTCTGTTGTTTAAAGCAAGGCTCTCTGTGGCGTCGGACAATATGTTAACACCATCAACATTAGCCTGTATAACCACATAGTTGAAAAAATGGACAAAGGGGTAGTCAAATTTTATTTTGCCATTTTCCCTGGTGCTTATTAGCATGGGCTTGGCCTCAATGCCATAGGATCGCAATAATCCTATGGCGAACAAATTTATATCGGCACAATTTCCATGCTTTTCTTCGACAAACTTACGTGGTGATTTTGAAGCATATTTGCCATTTTTACTATCCCAGTTATAATGCCCTTTTACATAGTCCAGTATGAACTCGAATCTTTCTTTCTCATTTTCAAAATGATGACCTTCTACATCCAATAATTTTGAAGCGAGCTTTTCTGATTTTTTTATGTATTTGCCGAAGTCTGAATGCTTTAACAAGTCCTTATTCATATCTTCCCAGGTGGTTAGTACATCAATTGTTGTTCCACTGGGATTGTTGATTTTAGCCAATTGAAAATCAATCTTTATAATATAGTCGTTTATTGAAGTAATGAATTCTTCATTGTTAAAAGCAGGAACATTTTCCATGCTATACCGATGCACCATGTCATGATACTTGATGGATCTAAATTGTCGTGTGTTTCCTCTGTCTGTGTATGAATCATGTTGATCAAACCTGTTGGCCCCCTGCAATATCCATCTATACTCGTAAAAAGGAATCATTTTAACTTCATATTCGCTATGCAAAACAGGGATTCTCCATTGAAAAGCCCAATCTCTCAGGTTGAAGGTGTACTGAGAGCTAATCTTATACCTATATTCAATGATGGTGCCTTCTTTAACGTTTGGGATCGCAAACTTTTTTACTTTCCAGTCATTATTTATTCTTTCATCAAAGGCATTAGATATCTCGAATGGGGTTTGATACATAATTCCATTCTCTGCGTTATAAGCACAGGCCTCAATATCATACACCTTTTCAAAAATATTTCCTTCCTGATAAAAAGGTATTTCCACTTCGGCCCATTTGATTCCGGCTTCTGACAATATCTTAATTCTTGTTGTTCTCTCAAAAACCACATCAAAGCTGCCTTCTGATCTGACAAAAAGAGATCTGCCCATATCAAACAATACTACTGCTTCGGCCTCTTTATCAGGAGCGTACTCCGTTAATTCAAGGTTATCTTTGGTTATTACGCCAAATTTTCTTGAAAGATTCTGCCCCTGCACAAGGACTGAAACTGCAAATAGCAACAGGATGGCACCAGAAATTTGCTTCATCATAATTTTTCTATTTAAAGAGTGATACGTGTATTTTCTTTTCTATATCAGCAATTTGTTTGTAAAAAGCATAGAATGATTCATATTCTGAAATGGGGAGGTGTCCTGCATGAATTAAAAGGCTTTTTGCCACCATTATTTTATCTTCCAGTTTATGAATATTGAATTCATATTCACCAAATTCACTTACAACGGAATACCTATCCTGGCTGCTGTGCAGTTTATATCCCAGGGGGATTTCATAAATCAGTGTATCGATTTGATAAATGGGAAATTCTATCTGAACGGGCAATTTTCTGTCGTCTGGTTTTTCGAAATCAGGGATTGAAAACGCAATATTGCTTAAGAGAATGTCATTGCCATAATGTTTGTATATGTTTTGCGAGGTAGCTTCATAGGAAAGCTCAATCCGAACTGAATCCCTGTGAGCAGGGGAGAGGGCATAATCCATCAGCTGGAAACCATCTTCCACCACATAGTTCCTTACTATAAGTGCCTTTTCGGATTCATTAGTGTTTTTTTCCAGTTGCAGCAACATTTGATATGATTCACCCCTGTAGTAATTATGAAAGTTGGCAAGGGCCCCATGGGGTGAATAATTAATCTCTATTTTACGTGTGTCAAGAACGTTTAAAGGTTCCAGGCGGGGAGTCCTTATTAAACTACTATTATTGTGATCGATCATCAGAGCATCTCTGTTTTGGGTAAATGTCCCTAAAAAATTAAAGGGGCCATCGCTGGTGCAATCAAGCCATATGTCCTGATCATCCTGAGGAATATATAAGATCACGTGATTAAATTGTTGAGAGGGGAAATTTTTATCGATCACCCTGTCCGGACTACCGGCAAAGACCAGGGTGTAATAAGCAGAAATTCCAACAAAATCCATTGCTGCTTTAAAGTAGTTTGTCAGGGCCTTACAATCGCCATACTTATTAAGTGCAACGTATTGTGCGGGATAGGGCTTCATTCCCCCGGTTTCGATGCTTATATTGATGTATCGTGTTTCATCCTGTAAATAATGATAGAGGATTCTGATCTTTTCTTTGTCATCTTCCACATCCCTGGTGAGCACATGAATTTTTCTTTTTTCATTCTCAGGCAATGCATTTAATCCCTGCAGGAGATCATGGTGCCAATTTCCATAGGATTTCCAGTCGGTAAATGAGCCCTCTTTCTCGAAAGTAAATTCTTTGGGTACGATAACAACAGAGGGAAGAAAATCATGTATCGGAGGAGCAGAAACTTCTTGTTTAATCAAATCGGTATAACGGATTTGCCAGTAGAAATTGACAACTTTGTCTGAGCTATCGACTATAGGATTGTTAACATGTTGATTCTTATATGCAATTTCGAACCCCAGCGGTACGGTCAGCTTCAGCTCCGCTTTGGTGGTTGGGATTTTTTCGCTGATTATGGGTATCCAGTAGTCTATATGCAGGAATTCTTTTTGTTGTATCCGATAGGAATAAACTATGGAGTAGGGATAGGAATTATGTTTTAACGTGAATTCTTTTATATAGTCATCTTCATACAACGAAAAATCTGAAATTGCACTTCTTTCTGTTATCTCGCTATTCCTTAGCTTTTTTACAATCCGGCCATTGCTATCCTTAATGTAGGCTTCCAGTTTGCTTAATCTGTTAAGCTTTGAATAGGGTATTGTTATGGTACTGTATTTCTCTCCCGCCCTGGTTAATATTTGGATTTCATAAAAAACATCTCTGGTTAATTTATTGTTGCGGATTGTAATATTTGTTTGATGTGAGGAAACGACTGCATCATAGTGTTGAGTCAAAGACGTAAAGTGGCAAAAGATGAATATAATGATAAAAAAAATCCTTGTCATAGGTTGGTCTGTTTTATGCAGGCCAAATTAACAAAAATTATTAAGTCTATGGTTTCTTTTTTATTTTTCGTACCCTAATGTCCAATAAAAGAAAGACGTAAAGACGCACTATCATGCGTCTCTACATCAATCATCTCTTAAAAACAATCTGCCTATTCCTTTTGCATTTCAAATACAGCACCTCCCTGGGAAAGGATTAGTTTATCCTCCAGTGGTTTAAACTCTATCTCCAGTCTTGCAGGTTCGTATTTGAATTTATCTTTCTCAACCACCTCCAGCACAAAAGCTTCTTGCCCGGTTCCCTGCGCCATCAGTACATTGTCTTCTTTAAAAATGTTGAGCTTAAGAGGGATTTGAGAGCTGGCATATTCTCCCAGGTAAGGATCCAGTTCTTCCGATGATAATACCATCTCTTCGGTAAACAGGGGCAGGGCATAATCTCTATTAAAAACTATGCTCAACACACCCACCAGAATGTCGTTCATGGGATAGGATATGGCATTGGATAAAAAGGCAATTGAAACCGTGTCTTCAGGAAAATAAAAGAGATTGGATTGAAAGCCGTCGATGCCCCCGGTATGGCCGTATGCTCTTTTTTCGTAAAAGGGAACCTGAAACATGCCTAAGCCAAAACCGTCTTTTATGGTTTTCATGGTCTGAAGGCTTACATGGTTAACGATCTCTCCTGCAAATAATTTGTTGATAAACACATTCAGTTCGGTGGTTGTAGATACAATGGCTCCTGCGCCCTGCGGGATACTCATGTCTGTCTCCTCTTCAAGTTTCCAGTCTGCCCTTTTTGTGTACGATCGGGCTTCGTTTTTTGCTATATCTGCAGGGGTACCCACAAAAGTGTTTTTCAGGCCACAAGGACGGGCGATATACTCTTCAATCAGTTCATCATAACTCTTACCGCTAACATCCTGGGCAATAAAAGTCAGCAATACATAATTCGAATTGGAGTATTCAGCTTTCTCTCCCGGGGCAAAGGCCGCATCATAAGAAGCAATTTGCTGTAAAAGCTGCTCTTTGGAGAGGGGATTGGTATAATAGGTCGAATACTCCTCACTGTTGGTGAAGTTGAAAATCCCGCTTCTGTGTCGAAGCAAATCTTCAATGGTAATTTTGTCGGCATGGGTAATTTGGGGATAAAATTTATCCAGTGGCGTATCCAGAGTTAGGGCATTTCCTTCAGCCAGTTTCATGATCAGGGCAGCGGTAAACAGCTTGGAAACCGAACCTATACGATATTTGGTATCAGCATCGGCCGCCACGTTTTGCTCAATGGAAGCAAATCCATAACTGTTTTGATATACTTCCCTTCCGTTTTGAAATAGAGAAATGCTTCCCATTCCTTTGTTATTTTGCTCAATAATGGAGAACAAGCTATCCATTTTTGCTTTATCAAAATCCTGCGCATTTACATTGCAAGCCACAAGCAATAGAACAACCCAGAGCATCTTTTTAAATCTTTCCATTGATTTGTTTTTAAGTTAGAGAAACTAAATATACAGAGAATTATATTCGATATTAAACGATTCAAACTACAGCAATTACAAGCTTCGACGAGCAGACGTTAAAAAAGTTACAGGAGAATTAAGATATGATGCCTGACTGTAATATAATAATTTTAATACTGGTGTTTCACGTACTAATATTCAAAAATATCGGCGTACCTTACAAATAACAGATAGTTAAGGTTTAGGATATTCACTAATGATCAGCCAGTGTAATCATGGTATATAATACGCACTGAGCTAAACCAGTTGTGTCAACTGGTAATAGGCGAGCTCCCCGCAAGGGCGGGTCAGACATCTGACCGAATTAATAAGGTTATAAACAAATGACAATAAAAATTACAAAAACCTATCCGATCAATGTTTTGTGTCTTGATGATGATTTAAAAGATGCAGAACTTTCCAGGAAGATGCTCCGTGATTCAGGTTTTTTGGTAAAAATGGACATCGTCTCTGACGAAGAACAATTCATTTCTTCCTTAAAAGCCAGCAACTACGACGTCATCCTGGCAGAGAATAATCTGCCAGGTTATGATGCGGTTGCATCCCTCAGGCAAGCCACGCTGCTCAGGCCGGAGGTTCCTTTTATTTGTGTTGCAGGTTCTATTGTTGAGGATATGACAGTTGAGCTGCTCAGGCAGGGGGCCACGGATTATGTGTTAAAAGACAGGATTGGCAGGCTTGCTTTTGCAGTGCAACGAGCTCTCGAAGAGGCTGAAACAAAGAAAGACAGGAATAAGGTACAAGCCCAATTGCAGGAAAAAGAAAATGAAATAAAGGAAAGCGAGATAAGATACAAATATATGTTCGACAATAATCCACAGCCCATGTGGATATACGATTTGGGCACGCTTAAGTTCCTGGAAGTGAATCATGCTGCCGTTGTACATTATGGATACTCAAGAGATGAGTTTTTGTCAATGACATTAAAAGATATCAGGCCTAAGGATGATGTTGAAGCAATGCTAAAAGATCTAGAACTCACACAAAAAGAGTGTAATACAGCCAAAGAGAGGCGACATCTGAAAAAGAATGGTGAGCTTATATTCGTGGATATAGTCTCATATGCTATTATTTATGGGAAAATTAAAGCACGCCATGTCATGGTGACGGATATAACAAGTCGCAAACTGGCAGAACAGGCGCTGCGGCAGAGCGAAGAGCAGTTGAAAGCAATCTTCGAAAACTCCCTCAATCCCATCATGATAGCAGATGACGCTGGACAATATATCAAGGTCAATCAGGCGGCAGCCAGAATGTTCCAATCCCCCGTTGAGAAAATGCTGAAAATGAATGTAGGGGATCTGCGCAGCACCACTTCGCCCGATGCTGCGGCACGTTATCAGGAATATAAAAGCAAAGGTTTTGAAATCGGCGAATTTCAGATTATTCAACCCGACGGAACTGCGGCAATCGCTCAGTATCATGCTGTGCGGATTCGCGAAAACTTCAATCTGAGTATACTTTCCGATATCACTGAGCGCAAAAAAGCGGAGGAAACACTGCGCCTGAGCGAAAACCATAGTACATTCATGGCACAAACAGCATTCGAACTGGTTGAACTTTCTTCCATTCAGGATATTTATAAATACACAGTTCGGAGATTGTACGATTTATTTGAAGGCAATTCGATCGTTACTTTGGTGGAATTTAATTATAGTAAAAACTATTGGAAAATGCAGCAGATAATAGGTGTTGGCCATAAAGCTGATGAACTATCCAGACTTCTGGGATTCGACGTCAACAGTATGGAAGGTGATATCTTCACGAAACATTATGAGCAGATTACCAGCGGCAAGGTAATTAAGCTTGATTTTGATTTTCCAAATCTTTTCAATACCAAACTATCGGCTGCCATCGGCAGCGCTGTCAAAGAGATGTTTTCTATCGAAAATATGTATTGCATTGTCTTTCAACAAGACGAGCAGATCATGGGCAATATCACTTTCACCACCAATAAAAATTCTCAACCGATCAATACCAAACTGATCGAAACATTTATTCAGCAGGTTTCCAATTTCGCAAAAAAACAGAAGGCAGAAGATGAACTCATCAAATTGTCCCGTGCAGTAGAACAAAGTCCTGTTTCAATTTTAATTACCGACAATAATGGAAATATTGAATATGTCAACACCAAAGCAATGACCCTTACAGGTTATGACTTTGAAGAACTGAAAGGTAAAAACCCACGTATATTCAGTTCCGGGAAAAAAAACAAAGAAGAATACAGGATTTTGTGGCAAACCATATTGTCGGGAAAGGAATGGCGGGGTGAACTACACAATAAAAAGAAAAATGGCGAGCTATATTGGGAATATGCCTCCATCTCAGCTATAAGAAACAAGAAGGGGGAGATTACTCATTTTCTGGCGGTAAAGGAGGATATTACAGAACGAAAACAGGCGGGGAGGGATTTGCATGAATTGAAAGTTGCCCAAAAAACTGTACGCTTCAAGCAAAACTTTCTTGCCAATATGAGCCACGAAATACGCACCCCCCTCACAGGTGTTTTAGGGATGATAGATATTTTGGAACTCACCCAACTTACAGATGATCAGCAAGATTATGTGAATACCATTAAGGCTTCTGGCGAAAATTTAAAGGAAATTATCAACCAGGTACTTGATTATTCGAAAATTGAAGCTGGAAAAATACAACTCAATCCCCTGGATTTTGAATTTCAATCCGTGCTTCAGAATGCCGAAATGCTGTATCGAGGTATAACAAGAACGGGTGTAACGGTGCATACACAAGTTGATGCTGCCATACCACGGTTTATCAAAACCGATAAAATCCGTTTGTCGCAGGTGATAAATAACCTGGTTTCCAATGCGTTAAAATTTACCCTTGAGGGCTCTGTTTCGGTTCAGGCGCGACTAATATCTATGGTAACAGAGCAGCAACAGGTTAAGATTGAAATTAAGGTAGAGGATACCGGTATTGGCATACCAGCTCATTTACAGGAAAAGCTCTTCAAACCGTTTTCACAGATTGATGATAACGATACCCGTCATTACGAAGGCACTGGATTAGGCTTATCCATCTCTAAGGAATTGGTTGGGTTGCTTGGGGGTGAAATAGGCATTGAAAATGATCGTAATAATGGGAGCACCTTCTGGTTTACTTTCATGGCTCAGATTGCTGAATATCAACAAGAAAAAGACCCCTTGCACCACACCTATATGAACCATCAAAACCTGCACATTTTGCTCACCGAAGATAAAGTGGTGAATCAAAAAGTGGTTGGCCTTATGCTGAAGTCATTGGGTCATAGCGTTACCATTGCCAACAACGGGGCACAAGCCATTGAGCTTTACGAACCCGGTAAATTTGACCTTATCCTGATGGATATCCAAATGCCGGTAATGGATGGTATTACAGCCACACAAATTCTTAAGAAAAGATTTATTGACCTTCCTCCTGTCATTTGTTTGAGTGCCAATGCCTTTGAAGGCGATCGTGAAAAATACATGGCGCTGGGTATGGATGAGTATCTGGCAAAACCGGTAAAGAGAGATGACTTTCAAAAAGTGTTGCAACATTTTTTTTGACAGCGTTGTGGAGGCTGATGAGAGCTAATCCCTTCCGTTTCTACACCATAATGTAGCGCTTCTTTATGACGGCTTATCTTGAAGCTAAGACCCCCACCACCATCTGTACCAAACCACAGCGTAGGTAAAAGATTTTTTTCTCGTGGTGGATTTTGTAGAATATCCCGTGCCTAAAAACAAAAAAGCCCCTGAAAATCAGAGGCTTCTGTTTGTTGTTGGCGGTCCGGAAGGTGGCGCATAAAGTTATATACTGTCTGTTAAATGAAGGTTATAGCTACTTCGGTATTCATGTCAGTGTCTGTAATTATTGTCTAAAATCTTGAGTATTCAAATTAATGGCCCTTAATTACTTTCCTTATCAGTCTCTCACCCGATTTTGTTTCAATGGTTATAAAATAAATTCCTGGAGCCAAATCTGCAGTACGTATTTTTATTTCCTTCTCTCCAAGTGAATCTACTCGCATTATCTGGTTACCTGTCATATCGGTAATCGTAACCCTGCTTATCCCGGTGGCATCAAGTGAGAGTTGATTTTTAAAAGGATTCGGGAATATTATTATGTCAGAAAAGGGAACATGTGCGGAAATGACTGAAGTAGTGCGGGCAAATTGTGCTGTAACAATTAGATCCGTAGTTACGTTTTCATCCTTACGACTGGCGGTGGTCACGCCATCACCCCATCCGGTAAAATGATATCCTTCACTGGGAACGGCAGTAACCTGTTCCCCGTCGCTGCCATAATCGACGCTCTGAATGGCACTGCCGGTAATGCTTCCATGGGTATCGGCCAGGTAGGTGAGGGTATAGGTGTTGATGGCAAAGGTGGCCGTTACGCTCACATCAGAGGTGATGTTCTCATCTGTACGACTGGCGGTGGTCACTCCATCACTCCATCCGGTAAAGTAATACCCTTCATTGGCAACGGCAGTTACCTGTGTACCATCGCTTCCATGATCGACGGTCTGAACGGCAGTGCCCGTGATGCTTCCATTGGCATCGGCCAGGTAGGTAAGGGTATAGGTGTTGAGGGCAAAAGTGGCCATTACGCTTAGATCAGCGTTAATGTTTTCATCTGTACGACTGGC
>JBEPXC010000066.1:0-16291 GCA_041642035.1 Sphingobacteriia bacterium | reverse complement strand
TGTTTCATAACTTCAGCCACACCGAAGCACAGACTTTTGAAGTAACGCTGTTTACCACTTCCCGCTATGGATGCAAAGATTCAGTAGTTCACCAGGTGGAGGTGTTTCCTGTGCCTCATGCCGGCTTCGAAACCAACCTGCAGGAAGGATGCTCGCCGCTGGAAGTAAACTTTGAAGACCAGTCGCTGGGTTCAGGGCTGAGTTACCACTGGACCTTTGAGGAAGGAGAGGAGCAAACCCAACCGGGCGATGCTGTTTATACCTACATCCAGCCCTGGGATCAGGGTCAGGGAATTTTTACCGGAAGCCTTTTGGTAACCAATTCTTTCGGATGTTTTGATGAACATGAGCAGGTAATTACGGTTTTCCCGGATATTGTTGCTGATTTCAGCTTTACGGCCGAAGGATGCCATCCGCTGGAGGTACAATTCGAAAATGAAAGCCTCGGAGCCAGCCTCTATCACTGGCGTTTTGATGATGGCAACTTCTCCAATTCCTCCGATCCGGTCAATATTTTCAAGAACAACTCTTTTACCCAACCCCAAAACTTTGAGGTGATACTCGACGCTGAGTCCTCGTTTGGTTGTCAGGCGCAAAAAACCGGTACTATTAAAGTATTTCCCCGGCCGGCAGTGAATTTCTCCATGGAAAACAGCAAGGGATGCTCGCCCCTGGAGGTGACTTTCAATAATCTTACGCAGGGGGTAAGCCAGTATGGCTGGATGCTGGGAGATGAATCGTGGAATGGAGATGAGAACGTGTTTCAAAGGATTTTTGTCAACCAGGGGGAAGAGCCTGATACGTTGCTGATGTCGCTGACAGGTTCCAACCAGTGGGGCTGTGCGCGCAACGTGGAAGAAGAAGTAGTGGTGTACCCTGAAGTTACTGCTGCTTTTACTTTCGTGGATGACTTGACACAGGGATGCACCCCGCTGACACTCGCATTTCAGAACGAATCTCAGCTGGCTCATCGCTATGAGTGGTCATTTGGAGATGGTGCTGCATCTTCCCATGTACATCCGACCCACACATTCTACAATCATACTTCCGGAAATGCCTTGTTTGATGTGGAACTTGCAGCCATTTCAACATATGGCTGTCAGGACCATACCAGCGGGCAGGTGACCGTATTTGCCAGGCCGGTAGCAGACTTTGATGCCTCACCCCACCGCCAGTTTTATCCCGAAAGAACGGTGTATGTTACCAACTATTCCGGTCCGGGCAACTGGGAGTTTCACTGGGATTTGGGCAATGGGCATACCTTCAGCACTTTCGACCGTGAACTGTTCCATTATGCTTATCCCTGGACGCCCGGAGATTATGCCAGCCGTAGCTTTGATATTACTCTTACGGTTTCATCTCAGCATTGTTCAGGGCAGGCTAAGCAAACCGTTGAAATAATTGCTCCTTTTCCTGTGGTGGGCTTCAACCCGGCTGCTGAAGGTTGCCCACCTTTAGAGGTACAGTTTTCGAATGAAACCATGTACGGGCACACCTTCTTGTGGGATTTTGCTGATGGTAAGCAATCGGAGGAAGAAAATCCGGTACATACTTTTCATGAACCAGGGACTTATAAGGTGATGCTGAGAATTGATGGGGAAGGAGGAGTAGACTCGACATATCAGACCATTACAGTTTTTGAGCCTCCTGTAGCTGATTTCAGAATAGAGAATCAATTCATTGAACTGCCCTACGAATGGGCACAATTTGAAAACCTCTCAGCCAATGCTTACAGCTACTGGTGGGAGTTTGGCGATGGTAATGTGTCAAATGAAGAACACCCCCGACATTATTTTGCAGAAACAGGCGATTACGATATTACCCTTACCGTGGGCAATGATACCGACCCGCAATGTACAGACTCGGTGACCAAAAGCGGAATGGTGAGTGTGCAGGATATGTCCTGCCAGCTGTTGATGCCCAACGCTTTTAAGCCCCTGACTGAGGGAGCTACCGGTGGCGCTTACTCTCTCACCGACCCCTCCAACCATGTCTTTCATCCTCTGCATGAAGGGGTTGAAGAATACAAACTGGAGGTTTTCAACCGTTGGGGAGAACTGATTTTTATGTCTGAAGATATCCGGACCGGTTGGGATGGCTACCATCGGGGTGTATTGGCCCCAGTGGGTGTATATATATACAAATTGAAAGCTAAATGTTCTACCGGCGAGGTTATTGAGAAAACCGGTGATTTTACACTGGTACAATAGGATCCATCGCATTCTTTTTAATACAATTTCTTGCATAAGAAACACGGATTTTGTAATATTGGCGCTTTTTCCACCTTTCATTATTTTATGGCAAACCCAGTTCCGATCTTACCAGCCGTGAAGGTTTGGTAAAGGTTTCTAAGGGATCTGGATTAGGAATAACCATCGATCGGGAGTATATTGAAAAGTTTACTGTCATAAAAGGATGATTTTATTCAGTTGACGCCTTTTAAAAACTACTGCTATGCAAACCTTCGCCCAAAAAATAATTGATTTTAATACCACACTGAAGTATAAAGGATCTTTGCCCAAAGGAATCCGCATCATGAACCCTTTCAGGGAGAATGAGAATATTCTTCCGGTTTCATCGACTTTTTACCGTAAATTCTATAACGATAAGAACCCGCGGCATCTTATTCTGGGCATCAATCCCGGAAGGTTTGGGGCAGGGCTAACAGGAATTCCCTTTACCGACCCTAAAAGGCTTGTTGGCGAATGCGGCATTGCTTATTCTGGCCAAATTACCCATGAACCCTCTTCGGTTTATGTGTACGACATGATCAGGGAATATGGCGGGGTAGAATCGTTTTATGGTCGTTTTTATATCAGCTCAGTATGTCCATTGGGGTTTACAGCCATGGGCAAAAATGGGAGAGAAGTGAACTACAACTATTACGACAGTCGTGAATTGACTCAGATGGTGTTTGGTTTTATAATTGATAGCATACGAAAACAGATCGATATGGGTGTAGAGAGGGATATCTGTTTTTGTTTCGGGACAGGGAAAAATGAAAAATTCCTCAGGGAAATCAATTTGCAATATGGTCTTTTTGATACAATTGTAGCCCTTGAACATCCACGATACATCATGCAATATAAATCAAAGTCGAGGCATGAATATTTAGCCAAATACCTGAAAGCATTTGGCCAGGTTAAGTATACTTGACCTGCTCTTTCAACCATGCAATCTCCTCCGGCCATTTTTCTTCATCGGGAGTTTCAAGGATGATAGGGATATGATTTAGACGCTCATCCTGCATTATACGTGTGAAAGTAGAGAAGCCAAGAAATCCATCTCCGATAGGGGCATGACGGTCAACACGGCTGCCGCGTTCTTTTTTTGCATCGTTGAGGTGAATCCCTTTCAGATAGCCCAGACCCACCACCTGATCAAATTCTTTCCAGACTTCTTCATAGCCTTCGTCTGACCCAAAATCGTAACCTGCTGCCCAGCTATGGCAAGTGTCTATACACACGCCCACACGAGACTTATCGTCGGTGAGTTCGATAATCCGTGCAAGGTGTTCGAACTGATAGCCCATATTGCTGCCTTGCCCGGCGGTGTTCTCAATCACTGCTGTTACCCCTTGTGTTTTATCCAGGGTCATATTGATCGACTCGGCAATAATAGCAAGACAATCATCTTCTGAGATCTTTTTCAAATGGCTGCCGGGATGAAAATTGAGTAAGGTAATTCCAAGCTGCTCACATCTCTGCATTTCATCGAGAAATGCTTTGCGCGACTTCAGTAAGCCTTCCTTTTCGGGATGCCCCAGGTTGATCAGGTAACTGTCGTGTGGCATGATTTGGGCAGGGGTATAACCATGAAGCATGCAGTTGGCCTTAAAGCTGTTGATGCTTTCCTCGGTCAGAGGTTTCCCAATCCATTGTCTTTGGTTTTTGGTGAAGAGAGCAAATGCAGTTGCACCCATTGCAGCAGCATTTATGGGTGCATTTTCAACACCTCCAGAGGCGTGTACATGAGCTCCAATATATTTGGTAAGGGACATGCAGATTTGAATTTTAAATTTAAAATATGTGATTGATAAAACAACGTGGTGGATTAACCGTAATATTTCAGTGTTTTGACTTCCAGGCCATTCATCCCGATCCTTTTGATGTCTTTTTTTCAGCGTCCATCTTTTCGAGCTCTTCGCGTAGCCACTGGTTTTCTTTTTCTAGTTCGCGATAATTTTCGATATCGGTAATGTCAGTTTGGATGCCAAGAAGTCCTGTCTGGTTGAGGTAATCAATATAAAAAGGTTTTTTATTTGATCGGACGATTTTCTTCAATCCCTTTACGATATCTTCCTGTTCAAAAGTTTGTTCTCCCTTCTCCAGTACTTCATAGTCGGAATTGCTGTAGGTGGCAGCCAGCTCCTTGTTATAATGATCAAAGTCATCGGTGCCAATAAGGTCTTCAATGGTTTTGTTTTCATATACATTGGCAACGGCCTGGTTTACAAAAACAAATTTCAGATCCTTGTCTTTCAGGTATACCTTTTGTGGTATTTCATTGAGAATCTTTATAATAGTTTTTTGCTGAAGTTCCATTTCATTTTGCAAGTTTTGAATTTGCTGTACCTTCTCCGCCAGCTCATTTTCATTACTCCTGGCCATAGCAATGGCTTCCTTAAAATGGGTAATATCGCGACTTACACCGAAGGTACCAACATTGTTGCCTTTATCATCTTTGAGAGGAATTTTTACGGTTGACACCCAACGCTCGGTCCCATCCTTCCCGATATCTTTTTCTTCGAGTTTAAGGATTTCGCCCGTGCGGATAATTTCTTGTTCGGCCTCATATTTGGGTTGTGCAACTTCGCGGGGAGCAAAATCAAAATCCGAAAGCCCTTCAATCTCTTTCTGATTGTTTAACTCCAGCATTTTCAGCATAGAATCACTAACTCGAATAAATTTGCTGTCTTTGTCCTTGAAATAGATGTAATCTTCTGAAGAAGACAAAAGTGCGGTCAGCAAAACACTTTCTTTGTTGAGATTTTGCTGGATGGTTCTCATTTCTTCATTACGTCTTTGCAACTCTTCCTGGGTAGACTGCATCTCTTCCATATTCTGACGCATTTCTTCTTCCTGGGCGCGCATTTCTTCCGATTGCTGTTGCGATTGCTCCAGGAGTTCTGTGGTTTGAACATTTATTTTTACTCCCGAAATAGTAGAAGCAATACTTTGGCCAATTTTCTCCACGAATTCAATCTCATGAGGCTGAAATTCACTAAAAGAAGCAAGCTCAACGACACCATGTACCTCCTCGTTAAGCTTAAGTGGTACCACCAGCAAATATTCAGGAGCAGCATCACCCAATCCACTGGTTATACTGATATAATTGTCGGGAATTTTCTTAATATAAATAGTTTGTTTCTCCAGAACGCAGGTCCCGGTTATTCCTTCCCCAAATTCGAAAGATTTCTTCAGGAATTTTTGCCTGTCAAATGCATAACAAGCGGTCATTTCCAGAAAATCTTCACCATTAACCCTATTATTGACAATAAACAAACCTCCCTGGTTAATTTTGAGGTATTTCACAAGGTTCTTTATAATATGATTGGAGAGTACTTCCATATTATCATTATTCAGACGTAAGATCTCACCAAACTTTGCCAGGCCTTCATTGGTCCACCGTCTTTTCTCATCTTCTATTTTGCGTAGGTTCTCATCATCTTCTGCTTTTTTAAGGCTCTCCCGCATATCTATCAAGGCATTCCCCAGAGCATCCTCTTTACTACGCGGAGTGAAGGGGTGATCAAAATTCTTTTTCCCTATTTCAATAGCAAATTCAGCCGTTTTTCTTAGTCCTGTAATGAGGCTGTTAATCAGCCCGTACATCTTTCCAATCTCGTCCTTACGGTTGGTATCATGTTCATTTTGGTTAATACCCAACGATAATTTTTCAAGAATACCTGCTGTTTCATCGATAGGCCTGGTGATGAGTCGCATGAGATATCGAATGGAAAAGTACATAAGGATGATGCCCACCAGGATACTCATAAAAACAAGATATCTTATAGCCACCAGTGGTTTCATTAGCACTTCATCGGCATCGATAATGGTGCCGACATATACATTCAGGGGGGTAAAATGCCTGAAATAAATGATTAAGTTCTCCTGATTATTGCCTTCTTCAGGCCATTGATAGGAGATATACCCGTTTTTGATTCGTGAAATACCCGTAAACAGTTTGGTGTCTGATATATGCTTTCCTTTATGCAAGGGGTGGATAAGAAAATTGCCCTTATCATCAATAAGAACCGGATACCCACTTAGATAATAGCTTGTGTCGGTAAATATTTCTTCCATAAAGCTTATATCTTCCTCACTCAGGCTGTTAGATAAAGGTTGTGAAAACTGATTCAGGTTAAGGGTTGCCAATATAGAATCAATACCTTCCATGCCTGTGGCTCTAAGGATTTGTTCGGCTTTTGGTATTAGCTGGTTTTCCTGCTGAGATTCAACGGTATATTTTATTTCAAGCATAGTATGCAAATCTTCTGCCTGCGACTGCATCCTGTCGTTGGTAAGCCTTATCTGATTCGCTTCTCGCGATTCAATTACAACAACTCCAAGAATGAGTAATAAAAAGGTAATCATGGATATAAGGACAAAAGTAAATTTATTGGCAAGGGAGAGTTTTGACCAATAGCTTCTTATATGCTTCATATTTTAGGTAGATTTAAATTTAATGAATCTCGTAGGGTCATAATTTATTCGTGAAAATAAACCGTTGTTAACACAAAAATACTAAAATAGTAAACATATGGATTTTAGGGGAAATTAATTATTATCCTTCTATAATATATAAATTTCAAATAACAATCAATTCGTCCGATATGCATTGATGCTGATGGTGTTTTATTGTCATAATGGTAGAATGCATTTTATTTTAAAAATGTGATAAAAAGAATTACCTGTTAATAGCCGATCGAAATGATATTCTCACTAAAGCATGATCTTATATTGTTTCAAATGGTTGTAGTTGTGTATATCGTTCCCGCCATAAGAATAAAAGGGCTAGTTTTGCAAGATGTCATGTAATTGACAATTCACATTAAAAAAATATTTTATCCATCAATTCTTATTTTATATTGTTATGTCATGAGAGAAAGATTACGAATTACACCCATCATTTTAATAATATTAGCTATGACTCTTACCAATTGTTCTGAATCCGCCACACAAGGACGGGCTATTGAGTACCCCTTTGCGCATCATGTGTTTTTCTGGCTTAATAATCCTAATAATGCTGATGAACGTGCTCAGTTTGAAAAAGCGATGCAGGAGCTGCTTACCATTCCTGAGATAAAAGCCTATCATACGGGAACTCCCGCACCCGTTGAAGAAAGACCTGTCATTGATGGCTCTTACACCTATTCCTATTTAGTTTTCTTTGAAGACATCAAAGGACATGATACTTACCAGGTACATCCCCTCCATCTAAAGTTCATTGAAGAAAACAAGCATTTATGGAAAAAGGTGCTGGTTTTTGATTCTGATGGTGAATAGGGTGTGATGAGCAGGATAGAGTAAAGAGTTGTTAAATTCAAAAAAAATGTAATTAATGACACCATACAATCATGCCATACTCATCGCCGACAACCACTTTCTTGTCTCGGAAGCTATGGTCCATATTCTCCGGGATTGGGATGAATATGAATTGATAGGTGTTGTTAAATCTGTCTATGAGTTGAATAATTCTCTGGCTCTCAACACCCATGCCAACCTGTTGATTACCGATTATTATCGTGTAGATTATAAAGGTATTGATGATTTAAAAACCCTGCTAACTGCCTATCCTAACCTGCGTGTCCTTATTCTGACCAATCAGATGAAACCTATGGATGTTGCTGAATTTAGCAAGGTGGGTATAAAAAACATTATCTATAAAACAGCCAACAGCGATGAAATAATCCAGGCCATTCAATTTACATTACAGGGGAAGATATATTATTCAGATGAGGTGCTTGATTTACTGGTGCATAATAGTACCCAACGTGACGAGGTGAAAACACCTTTAGGATTAACTCCCGCCGAAACGGAGATCACTAAGCTTATAGCCAATGGCATGACTACCAAAGCCATTGCAGCCAATAAGAGCATCAGTTTTCATACGGTAATGTCTCACCGAAAGAATATCTTCCGAAAAATAAATGTAAAAAACACCTCTGAGCTTACCCGGTATGCCATTAGGACTGGATTGATCGATAATATTGAATATTATATTTGATTCCCTTCTGTCGAAATTATCCACAATCCGGATGAAAAGAAGAAGGTTTAAAAATACCATAAATACGTTAGAAAAATGCCCTCTTTAGGTTAGAGATAAACCGCTTTAAAAGCATCACTTTTGTATATAGAAAATTTTAAATTAAAGAAACTATGTACAAAAACACTTTTTGCCCCGTTTCCGAAAAAAAAATTCATACAGCCGTCATAAGGGCCCACGCCATACTCACCGTTTTAATTTTACTGATATTTTTATTTACCAAAAGTATTTATCCGGCATTATTCCTGTTTGCAGATTTTCTGGTTAGAGTGTTGAATTTTCCTCGGTTCAGTATTATGGGGAGTGCTGCCCATGGGGTAGTTAAAATCTTTTCTATAAAGGGAAAACTGGAAAATGCAGGACCCAAAATCTTTGCCGCCCGCATAGGGTTGTCGTTTACCCTTGTAATTTTGGTCTTGCTAATTTTTAATATTACAACAGCGGCTCTGGCCCTGGGTGTAGTGCTGGCCTTATTTAGCCTTCTTGAAGGTGTATTTGGGATTTGTGTTGCCTGTATTATTTACCCATGGGTTTACCGCCTGTTATACAGTCAACCCAACGAGTTCTTCCACAGGTGTAACAGGTAATGTGTAACGGACTTTCCATCGTTATCAACAAACCCTAAGCCGCCAACCGCCTTCTAAACCTTAAACTCCCCAAACCCCAAACTTTCTATGGCATCTTGTTGCACTTTTCAAAAAATTGAAGAGGGTGTCATGTTGTTGAATAGAGTCGAAAATTTGTTTATCCATTCAATCGTTTTTCCATTTTATCATTACAATAGGCTATTTTTGTAGAGAAAGTTGATAAAAGTTTAAATAGCGCTGATGATTGAATTTAAAAACGTATCCATTCATTTTGCAGAGAAGCAGCTGATAAATGACCTTTCTTTTTTCCTGAAGAAAGGCGAGCATCTTTGCCTGAGCGGGGGGTCGGGTGCCGGGAAATCAACCCTACTGAAACTTTTGCAGGGTTATGTGTTGCCATCAAAAGGAGAGGTATTTGTTGATAATCTTCTTATCACACCGGAGAATATTCAAAAAATCCGCTCGGCCATGGTTTATATACCCCAAAATGTAAATCTGCCGGTACGCGATGGTAGGGAGCTGGCTGATTTGCTTTACGCATCAGAAAAGCTGCCCCAAACACAATCTTATATGGAAAAGTTGGGTTTGTCTGCCGGACAGATTTCTCAGAGTTTTGACCTGATCAGCGGTGGCGAAAAACAACGACTGGTGGTTTCCATCTGCCTGGCTCTTAATAAGAACATCATTTTACTGGATGAACCCACCTCATCGCTCGATCAGGATTCCATTAAAAAACTAATGGGTATTCTGGAGGAGAAAAAGGAAACGACGATCGTATCTTCTTCACATAACCAAAATTGGATAGCCTCTGCGGACAAGCGAATCAACCTATAGTATTGATTATTCAGTTCCTTAAATTCACTGTAGAAAGCAACATGAAAGAAATAACCGACATTAATATCTGGGATCTGGTATTGGCTCTGACCACCATCGCCATACCCTTGCTCATTTTTCTGTATTATCGTATCAGGCTGGTAAAGGACCTTTTAATCAGTATGCTGCGGATGGTCTTGCAACTGATGCTGGTAGCGGTTTACCTGGAATGGATTTTTGATCAAAATAATGCCTGGATAAATTCTTTGTGGGTTTTGGTGATGGTGCTCGTGAGTGCCGGCACCCTTATTTACAGGGTAAAGCTTAACTGGAAAATGTTTCTGATCCCCTTTATTCTGGCCGGAGTTTTCTCTATGGCCTTTATTGATGCTTTTTTTATTGGCCTGATCATTCGTCCTGAATACTTTTTTGATGCCCGATACCTGGTACCCATCTCAGGAATGGTGTTAGGCAACTCTCTTAATCATAACGTGGTAGGATTATCCACTTTTTTCGACGGACTGACAGAGAAAAAGGAGTTATACTATTTTGTGCTTACTAATAGTGGTAGCCGTGAAAATGCCGTAAAACCCTTTATTCGCGATGCCATCATCAAGAGTCTGAATCCATTGCTGGCCACCATGTCGGTAATAGGGCTTATATCCCTGCCCGGCATGATGACCGGACAGATTCTCGGGGGCTCATCACCAGCCATTGCCATAAAATACCAGATCATGATCATGATGGCCATTTTGGTTGGCTCCACCTTGATGCTGGTGTTAATAATATGGCTATCCTCCAGGATAATCTTTGACAATTATGGAAATTTAAGGAGAACCGTACAAAATCAAAAACCGGGTTAGCCTTTTGTCACCTTATTATGTTGTTTTTCTTAATCTTTTTCACTCGTGTATTCGTTAATTTCTATTCTGACCGCATAATCTTTGGGCTTTATGTCATGAGAATACATCTCGGCATATTGTTGGGTAATTTCTGCACCGAAGAAAAATATCAGTGCAGAATAAAACACCCACAATAAAATTACCACCAGCGATCCGGTAGCTCCGTACATGGCATCAATATTGGCAATTCCCAGACCAAAACTGATAAGTGCTTTTCCGATCACAAATAACAAGGCCGTAATAAAGGCTCCCAGCCAGGTAACGCTCCATTTAATATAAGTATCGGGCAGAAAACGATAGATAGCGGCAAAGATTACCATGGTAATGGCAAAGGAAAATACAAAGTTCCCCACCTCAATGATCAAAATGGTAAAATCAGAGAACCTTTCGGGCATTAGATTTCTAAAGAGCGATCTTGCTGCATCAAAAATGAAAGATACCAGCATTACAAACCCCAGGATAAGGATTAAGCCAAAAGATATAAGCCGGTTGTGTAAGGCTTTCAGGAGATTATTCTTTGGCTTTGCCCGAACTCTCCATATGTAATTCAACGAGCTTTGCATTACCGAAAAGAAAGTGGTGGAAATAAAAATGAAGATGACAAACCCTACAATGGTGCCCGTAATACCTTTTTGTTGGTCCTGGAAATTTTCTACAATAATCCGTATATTCTGTGTACCCTGTTCCCCAAGATATTGATCTATTTCCCCAAAAAGTTTCGCCTGAATCTGTTCCTGTCCAAGTAATATTCCTGCAACAGATATGATGATAATGATTAGCGGAGCCATGGCAAAAACAGCAAAGAAGGCGGTAGTACCTGCTAATTGTACCGGGTTATCCTCTTTGTATTTTTTGACTGCACGCTTTAGTATTTCGAAGACTTGTTTAAATTTTTTTTTCATGATCAAGAAAAAGTATTTTTATCGGGTCGCGCAATTAAGGTACCATTATTTTTCTTACAGGAGCAACAATAAGTGATTGATTTCTTTGTTTCGGTTAATCGTATTTTGTATGCCGATGACAATCAGTGTTACATGCGTTCAGTAAGGACAGGCGCACAACCTAATGACCTTAGGAGCCTGTTAGGATAGCTAATTCTATTCTTTTATATCCCTATCCGAATCAACAGTTCAAATATAGATAATTTATTACCTTAGCACCTTTGAAAGGCTAAATTTATACTTTAACCCATTTGTCATGAAAAGACTGCACTCCATCGCCTGTTTTGTTGTTTTATCGGTCTTTCTGTTGCATGTTTCATCATGCAGCAATAATGCCCGGCAAAACACAGCAAAAAACGATCTTCAAATCCTGGTCGTTGCCGGAGGCCACAGGTATGATACCCTGGCTTTCAACCAGATATTTGACAATATGGATGATCTGGAGGTGGAATTTGTTATCCAGCCTCACGCCAATGCCATGATCTCCCGGGGCGAGGCGGATCATTTTGATGCCATCGTATTTTATGATGATTGGAAACAGATTACTGAAGACGAAAAGCAAGGATACCTGCAATTGCTGGAGAAGGGAACCGGAATGATTTTTTTGCATCATGCCCTGGTCTCCTATCAGGACTGGCCCGAATTTACCCGAATTATTGGGGGCAAATACAAAAAAGCCCGATTTGAAGGCGACACCACCAATCTGTCGGGCTTTAAACATGACATCAATTTACATGTCGTTGCCAGCCCCGACCACCCCATTACCCGGGGTATTGGTGAATTTGATATATTTGATGAAGGCTATACCCATATCGATGTTTTGCCTGATGTAACGCCTTTGTTAACCACCACCCATGAATTCAGTCACCCTACTATTGGATGGGCTCATGAGGTGAAAAATTCAAGGGTTGTATATCTGCTTCCCGGGCATGCAGCGCCTGGTCTGCAAAATGAGGTCTACCAAAAAATTATACAAAGAGCCATCAACTGGTCGGCACAAAATATCAAGTAAAACTTTACGACTGTGAGGCTCTGGGTGAGGAGCGAAAAATATTTAATTGATAACAACAATGAAAACAAAGAAAGATCAGATTGACAATTTCCTTGAGCAGCCTCACATTGCTTTTGCTGGCTATTCAACAAATCCTAAAAAGTTTGGAAGGGTAATGTTTAAGTCCCTTAAGGAAAAGGGCTATAATCTCTACCCTGTAAACCCTGCCGGCGGTGTTACGCCTGATGGAGACATCATATATGAAAACCTGGGTGCCCTGCCCGAATATGTAAAAGCTGTGTTTGTGGCCACCAAACCCGATGCGAGCGTTTTGGTGGTTAAGGATGCGCTCGAAAAAGAATTTACCCACATCTGGGTTCAGCAAATGTCTGAAAATGCCGAAGTGATGGATTTGCTGGGTGATTTCCCCGTAAAGGTAACTCATCAATGTATCCTCATGCATGCACAACCCACCGGTATTCATAAATTCCACTGGTGGCTGGTAAAAATGATTGGCAAACTTCCTGCCTGAAAAAACAAATTGATATGGAAAAAGAAAGATGTCCATGGTGCCTCAAAGACACCCTTTATATGCGTTATCATGATGAAGAATGGGGGGTCCCTGTTCACGACGAACGGCAGCATTTTGAGTTCCTGGTGCTGGAAGCCATGCAGGCAGGATTGAGCTGGCATACGGTATTGAAAAAACGCGATAATTTTCGTCTTGCCTTTGATGGATTCGATCCTCAGCTCGTTTCACAATATGATGAGAATAAGGTGCAGTTGTTGATGCAGGATGTAAACATCATTCGAAACAAACAAAAAATAATAGCCACCATCAACAATGCTGCCCGATTTCTTGAAGTGCAGAAAGAATGGGGGAGCTTCGATAAATATATCTGGTCGTTTGTTGACAATAAACCTATTGTTAACCGATGGGAAAGCATGAGCCAGGTTCCTGCCAGCACATCCCTTTCCCTGCAAATCAGTAAAGATTTGATGAAACGTGGATTTAAGTTTGTGGGCACTACCATCATATATGCCCATATGCAAGCCATTGGTATGGTGAACGATCACCTGGTGAGTTGTTTTAGGTTTCATGAGGTAGGACGCGAAACAACCTAAACACTTTACCTAGAGTATTGCTCATCACCACTACGGGTAAACCAACTTATTTCTTATCTTCGTGCCATAAAGTATTAATAGTTGACACGATGACCCTGAAAAGATTTGGTGTTTCTCTCGAATCGGAGTTGCTTGGTGAACTCGATAAACTGGTCGACAACCAGCGTTTCCCCAACCGTTCTCAGGCCATCCGCTTTCTTATCAAGAAGAATAAGGTGGAAGCAAAATGGGATGCCAATGAGGTTGTGTTAGGCTCAATAGTCATTGTTTACGACCATAACCAGAAAGAGCTCCATAAGCAGGTAAATGCCTTGCAGCATGAGTACCATTGTCTTATCCTGGCAGGACAGCACATCCATATCGACGATCATAATGTGCTGAACGTTATTGCCGTAAAGGGTAAAGCAGAGCGTTTGGTTAATCTTTCCAATAAATTAAAAGCCGTAAAAGGTATCAAACATGTTGAACTGTCCAAAACAGGAATGGATTAGTTCATTTTTTTTGCCCTATGGGTGACACCTATTTGTAATTAGTAACACTATAAACCCTTATTACACCATGAAGCGATTTTCTTTGATTTTCATTTTTCTATCCTTATTTGTTCATGTTGGCCATGCCCAGCAGCCCACCGACACCCTGTTAATCGATGAAGTTGTCGTAACGGGTGCCCGCATAGAAGTGCTGCGCAACAGCATGCCCATAAATATTTCTGTACTTCAGGGGGATGAATTGAATGAAGTGGAAGAGTCGGCTGTTTTGCCGGTAATTAGCCGCAAAATCCCCGGGCTGTTTGTTACGGAGCGGGGCGTAACAGGCTTTGGTGTGGGCACTTCCTCTGCCGGTCAGATCACGGTGCGTGGCGTGGGAGCAGCACCCAACACCCAGGTCCTGATGCTGCTTGATGGGCAGCCGCAATACATGGGTATATTCGGGCATCCATTGCCCAATTCTTATGTAAGTTCCGAGCTGGAGAGGGTAGAGGTAATCCGAGGTCCTGCATCTCTGCTCTATGGCTCCAATGCCATGGGAGGGGTCATCAATATGATATCCAAAAAACAAAAAGCCGATGGTTTTTCCGGGAATGCCCGTATGGCCTATGGCTCTTTCAATACTTCGAAAATGATGCTTACCAGTGGATTCAGGCATAAAGGCTTTCATCTGTTTGCCTCCCTGAACAGGGACAGAACTGATGGTCATCGCGACAATTCCGAATTTGAAATCAACAACGCATACCTTAAAACGGGCTATACCATAAATCCCTATCTGGAAATAATGGCTGACTATACCATTGCCTCTTTTAACAATGTAGATCCCGGACGAGACTTTGCTGCTGAGGAACCCTTTGAAGCAGATATTGTAAGAGGCAAAACTTCTCTTAGCATCAAAAATCACTATGATAAGCTGCAGGGTGGATTGACAGCCTTCTATAATTTTGGTGATCATGAGCTTTCTGATGGATGGAAATCCAGGGATGAAAATATGAGCGTTTCTTTATACCAGGGCATTGCATTGCCTTATAACAGCCTGTTAACCCTTGGAGCCGACTTCAAACAGCTGGGTGGCCGGGGCAATAGCGGAATGGCTGCCAATGCATGGAATACGGTACACGAAAACGGAACCTATGCCATACTGAGACATGAGCTTTTTGACATATGGAATGTTAGCTACGGCTTGCGTTTGGAAAACAATTCAGCCTATGGCACCGAGCTGGTGCCACAAGCCGGGGTTTCCTGGAGAGCACTCGATGCTACCACCCTCAAGGCATCGGTAGCAAAAGGATTCCGAAGCCCCACGCTGATGGAAACCTATCTTTTTCTACCCAATCCCAATCTGAAACCCGAGCGCATGATGAGCTATGAGCTGGGCCTGTCGCAGAAAATGCTGAAAGGAAAACTCCTGGCCGACCTGAGCATTTTCCTGCTCGAGGGCAGCAACATCATCCAGGTGGTTCCCAATCCCACTCCGCCACCTCCTATGCAAAGGGTAAATGCGGGTGAATTTTCAAATACCGGGTTCGAGCTGGAATTGAGCTATTTTCATAGCGCAGCCTTATCTGCCGACCTTAGTTATTCTTACCTCAATACCGAAACGCCTATTCTCGCTGCCCCGGAGCATCAGTTGTATGCCGGAGTGAATTATCGCTGGAACACCCTGCGTATGGCCATACAAAGCCAGTATGTCGGTGGATTGTATTCCTACCTGCACAACCCACAGCAAATGCAAACCCCTGCCAATGACCTGACCGAAGATTATCTGCTGGTCAATGCCAGTCTGGCATGGAAACTCCTACCTTTTGCTGAACTGTTTGTTTCGGGCAAAAACCTGTTGGATCAAACTTACCAGATCAACCATGGTTATCCCATGCCCGGCATACATTTTATGAGCGGGATAAATGTGAGTTTTTGATTCGGACATTTTCCTGCATATAAAAAGATGCATTCACATGAAAACAGGTAAAGATTTACCCTGTATAAAAGGGTGTGTCTTTTTTTTTATGTTTTATCGGTTCTGAACTAATTATTTGCCTAACCTGACAAGGCATCAAAAGCTCGGGATTATGTTAAAATCCTTAAGTATGCAAAAAAACATAAACGTACCATAAGCGTACCATAAGCGTATCATAAGCGTATCATAAGCGTATCATAAGCGTATTTTTACGCCTAT
>JBEPXC010000065.1:0-16333 GCA_041642035.1 Sphingobacteriia bacterium | reverse complement strand
CCTCCTCCTCCCCGACCCCGTATACCACTCTCTAGAACAGTCTGAATGACCTTATCGGGCGAGATATTACCATTTGAAATCTTTCGCATGGCTTCATAACCCTCGCGTGATTCATAGTCCTGAAGATGCTCCGGATCGATATGCCCGCAATTGCGCAGGGCAATTTTTACCTGGCCATCAAAAAAACCGGCATCCTCAGATTTGAAACTTTCTGATTCAATAAGGTACTGCTCAACGGGCGAGAAATTCCTGATATGCTTTTCAATGATTTCATCTACCCGGGCAGCCTCTATATTACCATAGAGATATTTTCCCGTATCATCGATGATTTCTACCAAAGGCTCGCGGAAACACATGCCTATACAGCTGGTTTTTTTTATCTCGAAATCCAGTTTGTCGGAAAGCTTAATCCGGTGAAATTCATCAAATGTTTTCCCCGCTCCGGCAGCCAAACCGCAACTTCCAAGGCCGACGATTACAGTTGTTTTAGACATATAGTTGGTTTATGGGTGTAAAAAGTTCAATCGATTATCAGTGGGTGTTGCCTGTCAACAGGCTTTTTAAAAGCGACTTGCTTATGCCCTATTCTATATCTGCAGCCCTCTTCATTTCCTTCACGGTTTTGAGGGCTTGTTTAGGTGTGAGCTTACCGTAAGTTTCATCGCCGATCATCATAACCGGAGCCAAAGAACAGCATCCCAGACACGCAACGGTTTCAATGGTAAAAAGCCCGTCGGGGGTAGTTTGTCCATCTTTGATTTTAAGAAAATCCAAAATCTCATCCGTAATGGCCGTAACACTTTGCACATGACAGGCTGTGCCATGGCACATTTTGATAATATGCCTGCCAGCGGGTGAAAGTCGAAACTGTGCATAGAAGGTTGCTACGCCATACATTTCATTCAGCTCCAGACCCGTTTCCCGGTTGAGTTTAACAAATGCTTCCCGGGGTATAAAGCCATAGATGGTCTGAACGCCCTGTAAAAGAGGAATGAGGTTTCCCCTTTTGTTTCTGTATTGAAGGATCAGGTCATCCATTAGAGAAAGATCAATGTCCAAAGCGGGATCATTTTCCAGGACAGGCTCGGGGGGTGGAATTCGTTTTATGCGCATGAGGAATTTAATTTTTGCGGAAATTAATAAATTTTACACAAGGCACATACTTCTTTTCAGAAAAAAATATTTTTCTTTTATTTTTGGAAAAAACAAAAAAAAAGCTTAAGCAAATTAGAGGTATCTAAATTTGCCAAAGCCTACATAGAGGTTATAACAGTGACCTTCATAAAAAAAGCCGGAATTACCCGGCCTTTTAATAGAAATTTGTAAGGGATTATTTTCCCGATTCTTCAGCAGCTTTTTCTTCAGCAGCTTTTCTTCTCTCTTCGAGTATTTCTTGTTTTCTTCTTTCGCGCAGCAGTTCACGAACATGCGCTTGCAGATCGACATTGGTTCTATACTCATTGAGAATATCCTGATAAGTAGCAGAAGTAAATCCTCTTGCCTCAAGAGCCTGCTGGATTTGCTGTTGCTGTTCGCGTTGGATTTGACTGATTTCAGGACCAAGATTGGTAAAAGCGTCAATTTCGGCATCGGTAAATGCACCGCCTTGTAAGGCACCAATTTGATTGGCACTGGCAATCTGGTTAAATCGTTCAAGGGTTAAATCATATTTTAGAGCGGCTTCAGTCATTTTATCCTGAGTTTCTTTGTTGATTTCACTCAAATCACGATTGAGATCAAAAAAGTTTACCAGAGCCTCATTTTCAAAGCGAAAAGTTACCTCTTCAACAGCTTCTTCTTCTTCCTGTACCGGATTATCAACTACAGAAAGGGCATTTGCAGGTGTTATATACGCTAAAACAATAGCAAATAGAAAAATAGCTAATGTGGAACCTGGTTGTTTAATTGGGGTATTCATAATAAATGGTTTTTTTAGTAATAATTTGATTGTATATTGATTAAGCGGAGCAAAAATATAAATAAAAGAAGTGCAATAGTTCATTAAAAAATGTTAACTAAAGATGTTTTTTTACAACACCTTGATCATAAGCAAATTAAACCTTGCATTACTTATTAACGATCTTAAGGTGTAATTGTTTGTAAAATTCAAAAGCGAATCATAACATTAAACATTCTTTACAGTATTCTTCTCTTGATATATTTATACTTACATGCGTTACTAACTATTCAATAATTAAGCCAGAATGTAAAAATAAAAACTAAATGTCTTAAAAAAATCATCCGGGACATATAACAAACCATCTGATCACATGTTAAAAACGTCAAGGATTATTGTTATAATCTCTTTTTTTATTCTACTTGCAGGCATCTTGTCTATTAGTAAAAAAAGATTTTCACAGCCCATGCCAGATTATTCAAAAAACTCATCGGAAAATCCCATCAGATACAAATGCCGTGTGGCCCGGGTAAGTGCCGTGTATAACCAGCGGTAATATTCGGTATCAGGGTTCTTTTCAGGAATATAACCCATTTCAACGAAAACATTTTCCCACTGTCCGCCTTGTGCCTTATGACAGGTAAGCGCATAGGCAAATTTAACCTGAAGAGCATTCAGATAGGGATTGGTTTTAATTTTAGCCACTCGTTTTTTTCTGTTGGGTTCATCTTGATAATCTTTTTCCACTTCGGTCCACAGTTTGCTTGCATCGGCATAACTCAGTGAAGGCCCATCAAGGGTAAGGGTATCCAGCATAACCATAACATCCAAATCCTGTTCCTGTGGATAATCAATCATTCGCGCGCTAAGCTGAGCAAAGCGGAAACCATACAATTCGATGATGCGCTGTATTCTGAGCACTTCCACGATATCACCATTGGCGATAAAGCCGGCCTGAGAATCTTTGGGTAACCAGAAATAGTTATTGCGCACGATCATCAATAAATCGCCTGCACTTATTTCCTCTTCATGAAATAATACCCGTTGTCTGATATGCTGGTTATAAAGATTCGCTCTTTTATTACTTCTGCACACGATGATTGTATTTTCAAAATTGCGTGAAGAAAAGCAGTCGTTGATATAATCGGCGGTATCAGGACCTTCCATTTTCAGGATATCCTTGAAGCCGTCGAGTTCAAATTGGGCGAAACCTTGTTTACCCGATTCAATTTTATTTCTAATAATGGTGGCGTTGTGTAAGATTCCACTATCTGCTTCCTGTCTCACCACTTGTCTCAATTCGCAGGAATGAATATCCAGATGAAAAGAGCTTTTCAAAAAAGGTATATTTAAGGCGGGGCTCTCATTACTTTTAACCGGGGGTAACTGGGCGGTATCCCCGATAAGGATAAGCCTGCAATTGTCCCCACTATATACATATGCAATAAGATCATCGAGTAGGTTTCCCGAACCAAACATTGAGCTGTCCTCTGCCTTATTGTGAAGAGATATCATAGATGCCTCATCGACAATAAACAGGGTGTCCAGATGTTGATTAGGAGAAAGTCCAAAGGATATCTCTCCCTCCGCATTTTGTTTAAGGCTGTATATTTTACGGTGAATGGTAAAGGCCGGTTTTCCGGAGTACGATGCCAATACTTTTGCTGCCCTGCCCGTAGGTGCCAGAAGCACACTGTTGGCCTTAAGCCTGGGCAAAATCTTTACCAGGTTTGACACCACAGAGGTTTTACCTGTGCCCGCATATCCCTTTAAGACAAAAACTGACGACCTCTCGGGGGATATAAGGAATCGGGAAAGCTTCTCTATGAGCTCATACTGATCAGGGGTAGGCTCATAAGGAAAACTTTGAAGAAATATTTGTTTGAATTGTTGATTATAAAGCATATTAAGGTTGCAAAGTTAGGTGTACCGTAGCCTCAGAAGGGATATCCTATACCCAGATTGAGATTGAAGTCTTTAAGGGCCGGCCAGGATGAAATCCATTGGTTCTTAAAGGAATAAGCAGGATCTTTTATGGGAACAGCCCCATCTATGCGAAGAACAAAGAAGCTAAAATCCAGACGCACCCCCACTCCTCCACCCATAGCCAAATCATTTCCCAGTTGGGAAAACCTGAATTCGCCACCGGGGAAATTATTGTTTTCCCTTACAAACCAAACATTACCAGCATCGAGAAAAAATGCACCATGCCATAAGCCATAAAACTTAAAACGGTACTCAAGATTTAACTCCAGTTTAATATCTCCATATCTGTCGAAACGAACTTCATCGCTCCCCTGATAGCTTCCTGGTCCCAACGAATAAATCTTCCAGGCTCTTAAGCCGTTGGCTCCCCCCCCGTAATAACTTTTTATGAAGGGCAATACTTTCACATTTCCATAAGGCACACCAATACCCCCCATGGCCCTAAAAACAAGTGTCTGCCGTTCATTAAACACCCTGTAGAGCCGAAAATCGGTATCAGCTTTCAAAAATTGGGAGAAGGGAATGTTGAAGATATTATAGCTGTTGTTTTCATCTTTATGTAAAGACAAACCATCGGCCAGAAGATGAAGTATATTGCCGGCAGCTTCTAAATTGGATCTCAGGTACATAAAGTCTTCAGGCAATCCAAGTTTTTGTGTATTATACACATAAGTGTATTTAGAACCCAGGATAAAATGATCTCTGAAACGACTTAAAATAAAAATATTTTCCTGTGGTATATTGGCGCGCAGAATAGAATCGTTGAATACCTTTACTGAGCTAATATCAATGGGATACATAAAATGTCTTTTTTGAGCAGTTTCATTCCACTCAAAGCCATAGTTCAGATTGAGGATGTACCGGGTATAATCGGGTCTTTGCCTGAAGTTCACCCCGGCAACCACACTACTCTTAGGGCGTGAATTGCGAGAGAGGCGCTCAATAGGAACTGGAAGCAAAAGTTTTGGGAAATCAATTCCTACCTCAAGGCCCAATTCCAGGGTATTGAAGGGCAGTCTTTGAAAAACCTCACGCGCACGTGATTCTCCCGTTATCTCCAGGGCGCCTTTTAGTCGTAGCCTTAGAATCTCTGCACCTCTGAATATATTCCTGTTCTGGTATAAGATATTGCTGGCCACTCCCAGGTTACCCGCTGTATTTAAGCCTTCAGCTTCAATGGTGAAAGCATTGGCAGCGGACCGATTGAGCTGTACGGCGGCATTTAAAAAACCCAGGGTGTCATTAGGGGTACCATGAGTGGCTTGCTGAGTTTCATTAAATTGCAGATTGATATACCTAAAATTGCGCATTTCAGATAAAAAAGAGTAGGATTGCTCAACATTGGATATCTTGAAATATTCACCCGGACGCAACATAAGGTGATTAACCACCACCGAGGGTTTTATGCGTAGGGGGGTGTCATGAGCAAAGATGTATTTATACTCCTTTTGTCGCCTGCGCCCGGTGGTAATAAAAAAAGTGGTATCTTCTCTTGCAGCATTTATCGCCAAAGGGTTGTACTCGGGCAACAACACGATTCTGTCAATAATAAAGCGTTTATGTCTTAGGGGAACCACCGAATCTCTTATGCCCGGGAATGCTTCCACAGGATTGTTGATGAGCAATTCTATATCCACCTGGTGATTGTTTAAGGCGCTATCAATTTGGAAAAAAATAAAATCTTGTGAAAACCTGAAGAATCCCTCATTGCGTAAATTCCGGGCAATACGCTCGCGTTCTTCTTCGAGCAAATCGACATCGTAGAGCATACCCTCATGGATGAGTGCATTTGCAGAATCCTCCAGGATAAACTGCCGAATATAATTGTCGGGGATCTGATAAGAAATATTTCTTATTCTGTAGGGTGTATTGCCGGTTATTTGATAGGTTATATTGGCCTTACGTCGTTTAAACTCTTCCGTGTAATCAACCTCTGTATTAAAATATCCCTTTGATTGCATGTAAAGTTTAAATTGATCAAGGGTATTCCGGGTGGAGGAAACATCGTAAATCACCGGGGGTTCTCCGATGGTATTTTTCATCCAGCGGGTTAATTTATTCGATGCTGCCCCATCAGCGATATTGTATACCTGCAAGTGAAAACGAAACAAGCCCAGGATCTTCCTGTTAGGTCTTTGCTTGATATAACTTTTCAGCTCTGAAGGTTTTATTTGCGCATCTTCTATCTCTATATCATTACTATTCAACAGATAGCGTCCCTCGGGAACCCTTCGGGCCGGACTACAGGAAAATAATAATGATGATAGCAATGCCAGGATTGCAATATAGATGAATCGATTCAAGAAAGGATAGAATAAAATAGGAAACCTAAATTTTAGCATGCAATAATTAAACGTACAAAAATAAAACCATTTTACAAAGAGATAAAGAAAAAATAGAATGAATGTAAATTTTATTTAAATAAAGCCCAATAATCATTTTTTATCTTAAGCCTGAGAGGTATTTATAGGATAAGCCAAAGCTCATTCGTATATAAAAAACGAATGAGCTTTGCGCATCAGCTTTGATTTAGCAAGTAAGGGATCAAACGATTAACTAGTTAATAACCTGTATCTTCTTCACAATGTTACGCTCGTCTATTTGAATCTTGAGTATATATATTCCGCTGGGAAGGTTGCCCAGGGGTATTCGAATCTGCTTTTCATTAAGCTGTTGCCCATATATCCTGTTTCCGGTAATATCAGTAATCTGTATGCCTTTCAGAATAATATTGGATTGAATAATCAGAAAATCTCTGGCAGGATTTGGGAAAACTGATATTGATGGCTCATCAGGACTGAGAACATTCACCCCGGGAGTAAAAACAGCAATGAGAGCAGTTTTGCGGGCAGGCATTTCAAAGATAAAATCTGTTGTATCGGCAAGTAAGTTTCCGTAGGAATCTGTCCATTTAACAAAGAGATACCCCTGGTTGGGAACAGCTTTCAGCAATACTTCTTCTCCGGCCGAATAACTGCCTGCTCCGACAGTAGAACCTCCTGCAGAAGGATTAGGAACCAGGTTTAATTCATAGGTTTGTAAGGATTTAAATCTGGCGGTAATATGCAAATTTCTATCCATAACGAGGATTTCCGTTTCATTGGCAGAGATAAGATCGCCGGTCCATTTGTCAAAGAGCCATTCGGGAGCGGCAATTGCCTGTATGGTAACGGAATCTCCATTAGGTATTTTCAAAGGGTCGGTATACAGTTCACCATCTACGGATACGCCACCCTCACCGGATATATCAAGAGTAAGGGTGAAATTTTTGGGTGTAAAATTGGCATTGATGTGCAGGTCATTGGCAGGCATACTGAATATAAAAGATATCTCATCGCTTATTACCGTGCCATCATCATAGGTCCAGTTTTCAAATACATAATCAGCATCGGGGGTGGCCGTGAGCAGTAATAGCTGTCCACCCAGATAATCACCTTCTCCACTTACATTACCGGCTGAAGGTGGATTAATACTGACGGATAACTTATACAAGGGTATATAATCGAAATTGGCTGTAAGCGTAAAATTTTCTTCCGGCATAGTAAAGGTAAAGGCCTTGTTTACACTAACCACATTTTCTGCCGGGTCGGTCCAGTTTACAAAATAATAATGTTTGTTGGAAATAGCATTTACAGAGATCTCGGTGCCGGCATAGTATTTTCCTTCACCCGTAAGGGTAGCCCCTTCCACAGGATCTGAAAGCAAGGTGAGGGTATAGAAGGGTATCAATTCAAAAATTGCTGTGAGAGTAGCAGCGGCAGGAGGCATTGAAAAGATAAAATCGGGATCAGTACTTACTACAACCTGATTCTGATCAGTCCAATGGACAAAAGAATATCCCTGAGCAGGATTTGCTTTCAGCTCTATGTCGAGGCCTTGCGGAAAATCCCCGCCACCGCTTGTGCTGCCACCTTCAGCAGGACTGGAGGCCAACGTCAGAGGATATGTTTGTGCAGGATCTGCTTCGGTTAACAAGACTATGTTCACCATAATATCATCTTCAAAGACAGTAAAGGTTCCTGATGCAGGCAGAAAACCATTTTTGCTAACGGTATAATCATAGTTACCTGCTTTATAAGGTAGTTGTAATTGACCTATCGAATCGGTATAAAAGATAATTTCTTCCACCGGTTCTATGTAAGCCTGCAGATTCCAGTCTCCGGCCATTTCTAAAGAAGTAAGAGTTACCCATTGAGCATCGGTCTTTACAAGGTTGCCTTTTCCATCAAAGTCTGTGATTGTATCTACCCCAACAGGATATGCAAGATCACCAGGATCAGCCACTTCAAAACCAAACCACAGTTCAAGGGTGTTGTCAAAAGCAAAGGGTTCGTCCAGAAAAAATTCATTCCATTGGTTGGCCTGAGATGTTACGGCCTGGCTATACATTTCTGTAAGATTTGAGACATTGGGGCCCTGCCAGATTTTTGCAGTAAGCGATACGGGTAGATCTCCTATAAATACATTCAGCTTACTGATAGCCATCGATGCATAATCCTCCATATCTATCGGTTCCCAACGTGAGGCAACAAAAAAAATGGAAGGCACTTCTACGCCAACGATAGATTCGTTATTACCTGTATCCCAATGAATCCACTGGCCGGTTTTATCATTTTTATGGGCAACGGACGATTGACTTGATTGAGGAGAAGGCTTTTTAATCAAATTTTTCAGTCCCGAATTAAGAACACCCGTTAGCGTATTATTCTGAGCTATTTCTTCAGTAGATATGTAGTCAGCCGTATCATCCCATGATAGAAATTCTTGCTGAACAGCGGAAATATTAATAGCAGCATCGGCTATAGGATTGTTGTCTTGGTCTTTTACGATAAAGGTAACCTCATGAATCAGTTTCTTACTGCTAATGCCTGTAGCAATTAATGAAAAGGTCTGAGTTGTATTGGTCAGGGTTCCCTTATGATTAACAGAAATGGTATATGTTTCACCCTCAATAGGATTGAATATATAAACCTGTTCAACATTGTCGCGGAAGTTATCGCCTGTGGCAGCTACTTCAGCAGGGGCAGCCGGATCCAGCACCCAGGGAGAATGGATATCGTTGGAAGGGCCCAGCAGGCGCATATCCAGATCGTTTACCAGCCTGGGGGTGGTGGAATTCAGAGAGGGCACTGAAACAAGAGCAGCAGGATCATTCCAGCCAATGGTGATCTTCATAGGAGAAGTGCCATCAGAGATAACATCGACGTTGATCGTTTGGTTATTTTCAAGAGTCAATTCCCTGATGTTGAAATCACCACCGGCAAGAGCGTTAGCCGACATCACATCAGCGGCTTTTCGGGTATTCATTAAGCCCCAGCCATTACGATAGTCTGGGCCTGGATTTCCATCGATCTTGTCTGCAGTATGAAGAATCAATGCCTTGAGCGTAGAAGAAAGCAAAGGATTTTCACTGCCGTGAAGGTTTTGCTGGTGTTGTAGAAGCAAGCCAATGGAACCGCTTACCATAGGGCCAGACATGGAGGTACCATTCCATGATTCATAAGAGGTATCAGAAGTAGCCGTAGCTGAATAAACCCCAACTCCTTTGGCTACAACATCGGGTTTAACACGCCCATCATCGGTGGGTCCCCATGAACTAAAAGAGCTCATTTGGCCGGATGAATTTACTGCACCTACCACCATTACATTCTTAGAGGTACCATTGTAGGCAATACAATCATAACCATCTATGCCACCATTTTTTTCGCGTGTAGCAGTAGACCAAGTCCACTCGCCATTCATCCACACATAATGACCGGTTCCGGCCGGAGGGCCAAACCCTCTGTCGTTTCCGGCAGATTTAACCATTAGATAATTAGGCGCATTATTGGCCAAAATATCCCATTGTCTGGCAATTTCGTCGTAAAAGCCATAATTGTAATCTTGGGTTTCGCTTATGGAGATATCTCCATACCAGTACCAGTCGTCATCTTCCCAGTTCCACCCCGTTACATATCCGTAAGAGTGCTGTGACACTCTTAAGCCATTGGATGCAGCAGAAGCCATCTCAGACAGATCGTTGTTCCAGTCGTGTGCATTTAAACCTGCCTCAAAAGACATCCCTTTAGCCTCAGGAACAGCTCCTGTAGCAATCATCGTGGCGGCAACATGTGTTGCATGTTGACTTATGGCTGTAGCATTATCAGCCTGGACTACTCTTCCTTGAAATTCCTGATGGGTTAACCTGGTGGCTCCGCCATCCCACATCCCCAGGGTCTGCCCGGCACCTGTGAGATTTAAACCCGCATCACCATCTGGCCATACCTCACTACTTTTTATTACCTGGGCACCTTCCTGGTTATGGGTAATATAATAATAAGGTACTCCATGTTTAAAAAATTGCAATTCCATAACCCCACTCCGGATTTCCTTGCGCATAGGAATGCCAAGGGAATCGGCCATTTTTCTGGCCCTTGAGCGTAGCAGTTGATCTTCTACCGATAGCTCTTTTGAGAAAGATTCAAGAATATTTTGTTGGTTCTGGGTTTGCCCCGCGACCAATAAAGTCAACGACAGGAAAAAAAGCAGAAAGGTAAGTTTTGAGTTGGGTAAGTTTTTGTTCATGGTAAATTTGATTAAGGGAGGTTTTTTGATAAATGGATCAACACCAGTTATAGCATCTTATTTAACGGCAGGCTGATTAGAAAATGTTTGATTTTTTTGGGGCGATGAAATTACGGAAAAAAACCATTGCAGCCACCACAAAGCATAAGATTTGAAAAGGAAAACAAAAATAGCTTTACCCAAACATAGGATATTCAGAATAAGCAGTTATCAAAAACTTACCACGTGCCAATAACTCAGCAGTAAGCCCACTGCCCCGGCAATACTGGTAAGAATAACAGCAGGAATAATATTTCTTTTTAAAAGAACTCCCTCAACACCCACCAGACCAACAGTAGCACAAGCAGCGATAATATTATGAACGGCAATCATATTACCCAATGAGCCTCCAACATTTTGCAGGCTCACAATTAAAATGCGCGAAAGACCCGTTTGTTCGGCTACCGAATACTGAAAATAACTAAATAGCATATTCGAAACAGCATTGGATCCGGCAATAAATGAGCCCAATACCCCAACAAAAGGACTTACAAAAGGCCATGCCCCCTGAAAAAGTCCTGACATATACAGGGCCATGGCCACGGGCATACTGGCTAGTTGTTCAGGATTATGTCCTGACTGCATCATCAACCGAACCATAGGAACCGCAAACATTAAAGCAATAGCAGGGCCTTTTATGCGTAACACGGCTTCTCCCCAGGCTTTAGAGACCTGAGACTTTTTCATCCCATAGATTAATGCAGCCAGTACCGATACCAGCATGAAAGGAACAATACCCGGATTGTACAGAGGATCAAACTCAAGGGTGACTTCGCTTCCAAAAACCTGGTGGGCTTGAAGTTTTATCGACAGAAGCCAGTCATTTAAGGGGAAGGAGCGAATTCGGGTAATTACAAGGAGTATGCCAATAAGAAAATAGGGAAGCCAGGCCATACCCAATGACATTTTTTTGTTGCTAAATTCTGAAGCATCCATACTGATATTACCTTTCCAATAACTCTCCCATTGGGAAGCCTCGGGAAACTCCCAGTTTTGCCTGGGCACCAGAAAGCCTGCCCGGGCAGCCGGAACGACAATGATTAAACCAATTAATCCACCTATTACACTTGGAAATTCAGGACCGATAAAATTTGCCACCAAAACATAGGGCAGCACAAAACTGATGCCGGCAAACAGGGCAAAAGGGATTATGGCAAAGCCTTCACGAAAGCTTCTGTTTTTACCAAAGAAACGGGTAAGCATCATGATCATTATGATGGGAACCAAAATACCCGGTATTGCATGCTGAATGGACGACCACACACCAATTTGCTGAACAAATTCAGCAAATGGCATTTGGGCTTCTGCCAGGCTTTGTTCTACACTTTGCACACTCAGGGTTTCTCCAACACCTATGATGGTAGGTGTACCCACAGCACCGAACGATACCGCAGAACTATTGGCAATTAAGGCTACCATTACAGCAGCCAGTGCAGGGAAGCCTAAGGACAACAATAAGGGGGCTGTTATAGCCGCGGGGGTTCCAAACCCGGCTGCTCCTTCCAAAAAACTCCCAAACAACCAGGTTATAATAATAGCCTGAACACGCTTATCGGGCGAAATGCCTGTAAAAAAAGCGTTGATAACAGATATTGCACCACTCTCTCTTAAGGTGAATAATAGGGTTAGAGCACCAAAAACAATTAATAAGATTTTCAATGCAATAACCAGCCCATTTACATAAGCTGCGGCAATCCAGTTTAACTCAGTATTCCAAACAAAAATGGCTAGTGCCAATGTCAGCAAAAAAGCTACCGGCATAGCACGGGTTGCGGGTTGCCGCATGCCAATCATGAGAATAAATATAGTAATAATGGGCAATGAAGCAAGTAGAGCAAGCATTCCTTCAGTCATCCTGCAAATATTTTTTGTTAATAATGGGTTCCTAAAAATTAAGTATAACCATAAACACCGTCATTATAATATGGTTCAGAATAATTCTCTTTTATAGTAACGCATTGTGATTTCCGCAATGAATCCAGCAATAAAGATTTGTATGATAGCCTGCAAAAATAGAGTAGAATATCCTATTTCAGAAATTTATTTTCCCTGGTTTTTCTTCACATATCTAATATTCGATAACTTTATAGTCTTTAAAATTATATTCGAATTTATTGACACAAAAATATTTTATTGTAATTAATACTTTATGGCAAAGAAAAAGGAGAAATTCAAAAAAGACCGGGCTCTGCGTTTTTACTATGATGTACTGGGACTTGAAAGACTGCACTATGGATTATGGGCTGATTCTGACGAGAGAACTCTTGAAGGGGTAAAAGTAGCCCAAAAAAGATATGAAGATTTTTTGGTAGGTGAAATTGAATCGGTGGCAGTAGATCCAACCAGGTCTAAAGTTCTTGATGTGGGCTGTGGAAGTGGAATAATGTCAGAAACATTACACAAAAAGAAGTACCAGGTAGAAGGCTTATCGCCTGATATGTATCAGAAAGAGGTATTTGAGAAACGAATTCCGGTGGATTTTCATCTGGCCAGATTTCAAAACTTCGAGCCCCAAAAAGAATACGATGTTGTTTTGATGAGTGAATCAGCACAATATATCCCGCTTAAGCGTCTATTTGCAAAAGCAAAGGAATGTCTTACGTCAAACGGCCATTTGTTGGTTTGTGACTATTTCACCTTTGATAACGCCTGCGGCCCCATGGCTAAAAGTGGACATAAGCTCACTGCTTTCATGCAAATGGCTGAAGAAAATGGTTTTATCGTAAAAAAGAAGCGTGATATTACTGCCGAAACCACTCCTACTCTTGATGCCGCAAGAATATTCACAGAAAAATATATTCTTCCATCCATCGAAATATTCTCCGATAAGATGAAGGAACGAAGGCCAAAGTTGTTGAAATTCCTGATGTGGATTTTTAGGAAAAAAATCGACAAGGGATACAAAAATCTCATATTGCTGGACTCAGAAGAGTTCGCGAAAAATAAAAGTTATATGTATTTTCTCTTACAAAAGAATACATCAGCAACTACAGATGCATAATATAAAAAAACCAAACGGTGTTTTGAACAGATCATTGATAGGATAAAGAATAAACATTGGTTACGATTTTCAAATTTTTGAGTCTGAGCAAAACAGCTGTTCAGCTTAACTCTATTACTCTCAAACCTGAAATTTTATTAGGGGTTCATAAAAAGATTCTGCTTTGTATGAACTCATAAAAACCCAAAAAAACTTACCACCCCATCATTCCACAACCTGCAGTTTTGCATTTTTGTATGATAAAACACATATCCTATATTAATTTTTGATCTAATCGTATGATGATTAAAATATTTTGTGTAGTTTTACGCACTATTTAAATCTCTTTTACAAAATTGAGATTTCTAGTGAGAGATATTTATGGATTGCAATTTCTTAACATTGGATCGCTCTAATAAATTATTATTCTCAAAACATATTACATTAAGTTAATCAAATTTTCAGGCACCACAAAAACAAAAGAAAGAAAATGAAAAATAAAGCAAAATATCATTATTGGATTCTTATCATTTCCAGCATAATAATAATCCTAACCGTTAGCTGTAAAAAGGAAGACCCTGAACCCATACTAATGACACTGAATGACATTGATGGAAATATCTATCAAACTGTTCTCATAGGAGAACAGAGATGGATGGCAGAAAATTTAAAAACTACCAGATATCGTGATGGAAGTGCTATAGAATTCCCGGGAGATGATTCGTTAGAATGGGAGAATAATACCAATGGAGCTTATGCATGGTATAATAATGATCCTGGCAATAAAAACATCTATGGAGCCCTTTACAATTGGTATGCTGTAACAAGCGACAAAGAGCTTTGCCCTGCAGGCTGGCATGTATCTACATCTGCAGACTGGGCCAGGCTGATTAGTTATTTGATGGGGAAATACAAATTGACCAACAACGAAGGAGATATGAATGCCATTGGGAATAAACTAAAATCCTGCTATATGGTTAATTCACCCCTGGGAGGAGAATGTAGCACCGAAACACACCCCCGATGGGACTTCTTTGCCACAACTTATGGCACAGACGATTATAATTTCTCGGCCCTGCCGGGAGGAGATAGATTACATACCGGCGGATTTACCAGCATCGGGGTGTATGGTTTCTGGTGGTCAGTAAACACAACCGATGAAGATCTACTGAAAAAATATCATTACATAAATTACGATCGAAGCAAGGTCTTCAGCAACTTTAAGCATAAGAATTATGGCCAAAGCGTTCGCTGCGTAAGAAATGATTAAACATGCCTGCTCCTTTTCAGCTAAAGGTATAAATCACCAAGCCCACTGCTGCTGCCAGAACAATACATAAATAAAAAAACTGTATGATCATCAGGCGCCAGATAAGAGAGCGCCATCTTCCCGGAAAAAGCTTATGTGCACCCGCTACGATATAAAGGGGTATTAGCAGCATCAGATAATTTTCAGGTTGTAACGCTTTATTGGGCAAAACGATTTGAACAAGCAATATGAGAATAAATACCAGGAAAATAAAAACGTGATGGTTAATTGCCAAATTAAGATGGGTAACATAAAATGGCCTTGATCTTCTGAAAACCAGCCATAAAAACCCTCCATATAAGGGCATTAATAAAAACAACGACCACGAAAAATATTTAATGAGACGCTGAGAGTAGATCTCAGGATTTTTCTTTATATTTTCAAAGTCGACATCCGCAAAATATTTCCCTAGGGTATCATTCTGGGCATTCAGGTTGCTGGAAAGATAATTATTCCTTAGGGTATCATTTATCAGGCTATCCTGGTTTTCAGCCAACAAATCATTCGGTTGGATATACTGATGATCATAATGACTTTGCTCTTTCCCGGCAATTTCAACATTTATTTTTCCTTTATGTATATTTTTCTCCGACATCCACGAGATCATAAGAAAAAATATAAAGCTAACAAAAACATACAGTCTGAATGGTGGCATATACTTCACCCTTTTGCCATCAGCAAATTCCTGTTCCATGAGGCCCGGTCGGAAAACCACATTGTTTATGGTTCTCCATATGCGTGTGTCAAAGGCAAAAAGATTTCCAGTAAAATCAAGCATTATATAACGAAGAGGACGATCAAAATCTTTAATCGATTGCCCACATTCAGGGCAGAATTTGCCTTTAAAAATAAAGCGGCAATTTTTACAGGTATGCTTCATGTATTAATTATTAATAACTGTAATTGGTTTTTCACCATTGGTCACTGTATAAGTTTTTTTGGTCAAAGATAGCAGACAAATGATTATAAAATATAAAATTATCTGAATGTTAAAATAGCTTTTTGTTTAGTAAAAGAAGATTAATTTTAGATGTCCCAAGTTGAACCTATCAAAGAAATCAGGGCTGATAGAACTTCATGAAAACTTCATGTTTAAAGTATAATTTAGCAAAAAAACTTCATAATGAATAAATTAAAAATCATAATTCTAGTTTGTCTGCTTTTCGCAGGGAGCAATTTTTTGGTGGCGGGAAGCAATACGATTGACGAACCAAATCCTTTAGTTGAAGCGGAAAAATCAGAGCAAACTACCACAAGCTCTGAGACAAACCCTCCTACCCCGCCCTCTACACCTCCTGTTGAACCCAACAAAGTCGAGACCGAAAAGGAAAAAGCAAGCGAAGTGGTAAAAGAAGTTTCACCAAATAAACCGGCCAGACCTCAGAGAACAAGAGCACGCCCCCCAACCGGTGCCCGACCTGAAATTATCAGACCTGAAAGAGGCAGGCCTGCCGGAGCAGGAAGACCCCAAGGTGCCAGAAGACCCGGCAGAAACTAATGTTTATATTATGAAAGAAAAAATGTTTTTCCTCTCCACTCAATTCCTTTTAGGCTTTAT
>JBEPXC010000064.1:0-16468 GCA_041642035.1 Sphingobacteriia bacterium | reverse complement strand
TTATTATCGCGCAGAGAGATATAGTTAAGGCTAATGGTGCCGGAATCTTTTTGGATGGAAGACTGGCTGCCCTCCGTTGAAGAACGGATAATGATCAGTTCTGTCTCTGTGCCATCGGCTAACAGGTCAGTGAGTATGGTCTGTGTTTTTCCACTGGTCAGGGTAATCTGCCTGCCGGCAGAAAGACTCAGTGTGCCAAAGGTATTGGTGCCCGTGATAGAGGCATCTCCTCCGATGGAGAGATAATCATATGTGCTGTTTCCACCAATGGTACTATTGCCGCTTATCATTACATCGCCATAGATGCTGCTGCCCGAAAAAGCAGCAGTCCCGCCCACTGTAAGATGGTTGTATGTGCTGTTGTTTCCACTCAGGGTCAGGCTTGAACCCGTTACCACTTTAGCTATTGTATTGTTATCACTAAAAATCCCACCGGCGCCGGCAAAATAAATACTGTCAACGGCATTGGAATAGTAGAGCCTTCCTGTTCCCGTGGTATGATACACCAGGGTATTAAATCCACCATTGAGATTATACACATTTACAGTTCCCGTGATGGCTTCAAAAATCACATCGTTGAAAAACAAGCCCCCTCCCGCATGATTGTACATACCACTTCCTGCTCCGGTAAAGCGGATCTGCGAGGTGCCTGCATCAAGGCTCATGCCCGTGCCATGGATATACACCGCACTACCCGAGGTGCTGGATATGATAAGCTCAGATGAGCCCAGCTTAAGGGCGCGCACATTTCCTGAATACCACGATTGCAACTGTCCGGCTGTAACCGGTTTATCATTGGTGTTCAGCGATCCGCGCACAAGATAAATGTTGCGGGTGCCGATGTCCAGGTCATCCAAAAGAGTCCATGTTACGCCTTCACCATCAAAATACAGGTGATTGTTCTGCATAAGAATACCTGCAGTAAACAGAGTATTATTGCTGTTAATACCAGTAAAATTGACTATTCCTGCAAAGTCATAAATCATAGCAGGACTAAGGGTGAGCGATCCGTGAATATTGAGCTGTGTCTGGGCACTACCTGAGAATGCAGGATTGTGCAAAACGCCTGCCCAGTTCATCGTATGGCAATTCACCCCGCCCGATCCGTCAGCAATCAGGGTAACCGATTGTCCGGAACCTGTAAAGGAGTTGGCATCAAAAAAGACATTATCCAGCGATGTGGGAATGCATGCCCCACCGGATCCGCCACTGGTCAAAGACCATTTACCAGGATCATTCCAGTTTCCCGATCCTCCTACCCAGTAAAGATTCTGTGCGCTGGCCTGGGTAATAGACCATCCTGAATTGTTTCCCAGATTTACAGAATTCGGTGCGGTAAAAGTGGCTCCTCCCGAAGCATTTATATCACGTAAAGAGGCATAATTCACGACAACTGTTCCTGCTGTCTTACTAATGGAACTCTGGCTTCCATAAACGGATGACTGCAAAGTAATTTGCCCTGCACAGCTACCGTTGGCTGTCAGTTCGTTTACAATAAGTTGTGTCCGGCCGCTTGTTAAAACATAGGAGAACCCCGGTGATAGCGTAAGTACCTCAAAGGTATTGTTTCCGGTAATACTTCCATTGGAATGAAGCGTTGCTGCACCGTATACTCCATTGCCATTAACAGTGACCGCTCCATATGCGGCCAGATTCAAAATATTATTGTTATCCGTGTTGATGGTACCACCGGAATTAAAAATAAGTTCATTGATCGTGTTACCACCGGTAAGAGTGCCTGGTCCGTCAAAAGAGAGTGAATTGAACGAGCCCCCCTTATTGGAAGCTGTTGACGAGGATGAGTTGTGAAATACCACATTATGAAAGGCCAGGCCATTGCCCAGATTGCTCCAATGGCTTATTCCTGCTCCTGTGCCGGTAAAAACCATCGTTGATGTACCGGCATTAAAATTGAAATTCTCTCCCCTGAAGTAAAACGCAGAACTCGAATTTGACGTAATGGTAAAGGTTGAGTTTTTAAGCAGCAATGTCCTCACATGGGTAAAATAGCTACCAAAGGTATTTACCGTTACATGCTGGTTATTGAAATCGAGTGTTCCTCTTTCCAGGAAAACCGATGCACCCATCTGTTGAAATTCATCCTGCAATATCCATCCGCCAACTCCCTGAAAATATACATTGCGCTTGAGAATTTGACCCGCCAGGGTAATCGTTCGGGCTGAAAGCTCCGAAAGGAAATAGACATCACCCAGGAAACCAAAATCCATTTGATTGGCTAGGGCCAGTGAGCCATGAAAAGAAATTTTCCGGGAGGTGGTTCCTGCCAGCCGGGGATTGTTTAACACTCCCCACCAGATCATATCTGCGCATACAGCGTCGGTATCTATGGTGACAACAGCCCCTTCTGCCGGAAATGAATTTTGATCAAAGAATACATTATCACTAGCCGCGGGTGATTGTGTATGAAACACATTTCCTCCCGAAGAGGTAGCCCATTTGTTAGCGAAATCTGACCAGTTCCCAGATCCTCCAACCCAGAAATAATCGGCGGCAAATATCTGTAGTGCGGTAAAAACCAAAATGGCGGCAAAAGATAATTTTTTCATAACATGTTGTTTAATGAATAGCCCTCACGAACAGGTTGGATATACTTTAAATACATATCACCATTAAGTTGTTTTGTCAGGCTAATGCAATTGCTCAAATAAAAAGTTATTAATTTCGTGGATGAATTAACATTTGTTTATTAAAGATAAGTCCTTATTGTTAATAACCCAAAAAAAATTATATAAATAATTTGAAAAGATTCACCTTTTTTACTGCTTCTTACCTTCGAAACCATTCACGAACCACCTAACATTTCCTTCCCTATATATTGTTATTTTATCCTGCATTTCTTCATTTAAAAGAAAAAAATTATTTTTGACTTATTTTAAATTTTTATAATTTTAATTAATTTACCAGGGGAAAATAGATTACCAAAATGTATTATCATTAATCCCGCTGTTATTTATTATCATAAACCATGTTTTATGAAGCTTGCATGAGCACCGGGCGCTCAAAAGGAAAAGAAACTACTTAACTAAACACTGTAAAATATCACTCATCAAAGCTTCATCAAAACCCCATTCTGCTTCCGGAATTCTCTTGTCAGGCTCAGATAACTTCCAGTGATTAACCTGTGCATTTACCTTTTTAACAAAAGTAGTAATACGTTCGCTTCCATAATAAAATTCATCAGGGGTATAAGTTCCCAATCCTCCATACTGAAAGGTATGGTTGTTACCAAGGTCAATCACCGGCCATTTAAGATCACAATCAATAACATAAATCGTTCCGCCATAGGAATAAAGATTTTTCCTCCACTTGAGTTGCAAGGTCAGAATGTTGAATAACAAGAAAAAGAGTAGAATTACCTTTTTCCCCTACAACATCAACGTCAAGCCAACCATTTTCATCCAAGTATATTTTTAACTATTATTTGATTTAATGAGTCTTTTTCGTCGATGATTTTCCATAAAGATTTTACCTCCTCGGATTCCCCACCGTATTTCTTTTCTATTTCGTCTAGTTGGTTGCGGTATTTTTGGTCTTCTTGATAAATGCTATCGAGTATTGCAACCAGTTTTTGGTTTTCTTTGTCGCCTACATTTATTCTAGTTGTTATTTTTTGACATTCTTCCTTTTGATTAAGATGTTGTGATTTCTGAATCGAATTAGAGTTATTTTCAAGCTCTTGACAATTTGTAAATATTTTGCCTTGTTGTAAAACTATAATCATCCACGCGAATAGTTATGGTCATGGCTCGGTTCATCTTTTTTACTATCTGACAATCAGCATCTTACCAACAACAATATCTGTTGTTTTTAATAAAACAAGGTAAATACCGCTATTTAAATCAGAAATATTTATCAAACCGTTTGGGTTGAGACTTTTATGCTCTGCAACACAAATACCTGTCGGTGAAAATATTTGAACATCAAGTTTTTCGGAGTTGTTTATACGAATAAAATCCGATGCCGGATTGGGTCTGATAACCAAGCCTTCTTTTTCCGGAGCAAAGATGTCCGTGACAAACGTGAAATTGGCCTTCAAAGTTTGGTTTTCGGTTACGGTAAATGAATAGGCAGCATCGGAAGAAACTTCGGTTCCGTTTTCTGTCCAGTTTACAAAATCGTAGTCTGTTGCGGGTGTTGCGGTTAATGTAGCGGTTTCACCGGCAATGTAATTTCCGGTTCCGGTTATTGTTCCGCTGTTTGCAGGGTTTACGCTCGCCGAAATAAGGAAACTGTTTTGCGGCTCAAAGTTTCTGACAATATCGCTGATTCTGATTTCATCAATATAGCCGTTAAAGTTGAAACCAATTTTTAAATCCTGTGAATTGGTAAGAGGGGTGCCGCCGTTATCGTTAATTGTCCAGGTATTAATAAGTTCTCTTTGTGCATCCCTGACCATCACACTCAAACTTGAATTATCCGTATTTCTTATAAATGCCATGTGGTACCATTGATTAAGCTGAGGGAAGAACTGTGTTCTCACCCCTATGCGGTCTTCACCCGAAAAATAAAAACCATACATTTCATTGCCCCAATATTCGCTGAGCTGCAAAGCATAATTGGAGAAATACGCATCATCATCACCTGGTTTCCAGATAAAATATTGCAAACCGGGATTGTAGGCAACGGGCTTGAACCAAAGTTCTATAGTCCAGTCACCTGTCAGGTTTAAATCAGCAGTATGGGGTACTTCAAGGTAAGGTGAACCGTTGTTGTTATTTAAATAAACGGATTTCCCCAAATCCTCCACCGGGTTGTCTGCATAACTTATCGTACCGTTGGCAGAGTATACATCGCCCGTAAAACCGGACTGGTTGAACAAATTGCCTTCGCCATGCAACAGCAAAAGGGTATTTTCGTCGTTTGTGTATGGACCGCCTGTTATATTTTGAGGTACAATGCTGAAGGTAGTATTTGTGACGAATGCATTGTTGTTGTCATTGCTGTCAACAATTCGTATTAAACCCTGATGGGTAGCATTTTGCGGCACTTCCCATTCGTATTGCCCCAGTGAAGCATCAAAATCAGAGACAATGACATTCCAGGTGTTTCCATTGTCGGAGGAGTACTCAAGATTGACTTCTGCCACCGGGGTGGCTTGCCACGTTATCAAAGCAATATTATCAAAAACAAAATTTTCGCCCCCTTCGGGATAATTTAAGGCAAGTTGCGTTGCCATTATATTGAAAACCGCTTCGCTTTTGTCGTATACATTGATATTGCCGGTATCGGTGAGTCGGATTTTACATTGATCGGAATTGCTTTCGGGAGTAGGCCACAAATAACTTCCGGCAGCAGCATCGGCAGCGGTGTCAATTTCAATCCAGGTTTGTCCGTCATCCAGCGTATATTCAATTTGCAAATTACTAATGCCCGAGCTTTGCCAGCTGATTTCCACTTCATCGCCGCCAGTGTATGCCTCGCCGCCGTTGGGTTGGGTTATAGACAGTGTCTTCCCATCCAGATCGGGCTCTAAGCCTGTAAGAATACCAACATTGTAGCTGTAAATCGGAAATTCTTCAATGCTATAATATCCGTCGTACTGATAATTACCAAACCCTACAATGATATGAAATTCGCCGTCCTCGTTGTAACCATCGCAATGATACCAATGTCCGCCAACGTTGTTGTTTGCATGCCAATTATTGAAATAATCCAGGTTCATGGCCTGAATTACCAAAGAACGGCCATTGTCAATTTCATTTTTAAGAAGCTGTGTCCATTGGGCGGGCGTATAATCGTGCATATAAGCAATGTCGCTTTCTTTGTAATTGAAATAAGTACTCAGCAAATAATTAAAATTTTCCAGATCAGTCCCTGAGCCATAATAATCATTCCCTGCTACAGCAGTATGAAACATTAAAGTTGCCACATCGGTATATTCGGGTTCGGTAGCTTCCCATGGTAAATGATCGGGCATGTTGTCATAATTATAAGTGGTATTTCCGAAATCAGCCGACCAATAAGTTCCGTAATAATCGGTAAAGCTCAAAGAGCCGTTGCCTTGCCGTGGAAACTCCCAGGCATGAAGCAGCCTTGACAAAGTAGAAGGACCACAAGCATTTCCTAAATGCCCGTTAATACCGTTTTCATCTTCTGGATAATAGGCATTGTAGGGCCACATGTAGTTGTGCCAAACGGAGGGTATCAGCAGTTCGCTCGAAGCAAAAGCAGCGGAAACAATATTTGCGGCATCACTCACATCCAGAAGAGCGGGGTTTGCGGCGTCGGAAATCCGAATTAGAAACTGCTGCGAAGCGGGAGCATCATTTTGCCATTCATACATCCCGGCAGCAGCGTTTGTGCTTTCGGCAATGGTGGTCCATTGGCTGCCGTTGTCAGTGCTGTATTCAATTTTTACATTATCAATACCGTGGCTAAACCATTCTATATTCGTATTTTTCCCGTTGATAAGGAAATCACCTTCGTTGTGAGAAAGCAATGCCAGATAACTACCCGGGAAGCCGGCTGTTTCTGCGCTAAGCTGAATGCTGCCCCAGCCTTGCGGACTTGTATGATAGTTGGTGTTTCCTTCCCAAATCAATTGTGTGGGGTTATTAAAGGGTCCGTTGAAAGGACTTTCAATATCATCATCATTCACCACAAGGTTAAAACCCACCCAATTACCGGCTGCAGGGGTAGTGTTGATAATTGACCAGGGTATGGCAAATTCCATGGTATAGCCATTTGCGGACTCTTTGTATTGGTGTATTATACCTTCAAAGTTCATGTTCATCTCCTGCAACCAAAAGGATTTTACGGGCCTGGCAAGTTGCAAATCGTTATCGTCAAATCCGGCTGATTGATCATGGTTTCCGTCTATGCAAATTTCGATACCATCAGTATAGAATGCCTGCCGGCGGTCGTTGATAATCAGGTTATCGCTCACTTCAACACCCACATACAGATAATTTTCATCCCAAAGCAGCCCGAAACTGGCTGTATTATCTGAGCCTCCGTTGTTGATGCCTACTACGTTGGAAATTTCCCAGATCTCTTCGTCCAGATGACCGTCTATGGCAAGGTCGTTTGATGCCTTTTTTACGGGATTTTGCGTTTCGGTCCAGAAATTGGCTATCAAATGACGATTTTGAGTTGCCGTAAAGGAATAGTTTGCATCTGTTGAAAGCACATTGCCGTTTTCAGTCCAGTTTACAAACGAGTAATTGGTTTCCGGGTTGGCCGTCAATTCTACGGTTTCCCCGTACAAATAGCTGCCAGCTCCGGTAACTGAGCCACCGGAGGGCGGATTTGCAGATGCAGAAATGTCATAGGTGTTATTATCGCCATTATCTGTATAGGAAAGCACAATGTCGTCTAACTCCCAGGCTGCAGCCCCTTGCGATGTGGATGTATATTTAAAGGCGATATGAGCTGTGGGACCTGTCAAATCGCTCAAATCAATCATTTCCGAAAAGGTCCAAACCCAGTTTGTATTTCCGTCGTGCCACTGCACATTTTCAATTTCGGTCCAAACAGCAGCCTGAGGATTCCCGGAAAAATTATCAGACCAAAACAACTGCAATCCAGGACCGCTGTACCCGGATGTATTCCAGAACGAAAGGGTCAGATTATCAAATTCATCCGGAGAGAAGGCAGGTGAAACCAACCAGTTTTCATTTTCCTGGGCTCCATTGGCATATCCATTCACATAAGCGCAATACGAATTATTATGTCCGTACTGGGTTTCGGGAATCGTCCAGGTCTGTGCTCCCGTTACATTATGGGTGGTCCAACCTCCTGAGGTAAGACTCTGATCTTCAAAATCCTTATTAAACACTACGGCATTATCGGTAAATAATTTCAGGCCCACCGGGCGATGATCAGAAATATTCTGCTTGTATTCATACCAACCACCCGGAAAATGCTCTTCTATCTTAAGTGTATGGACAGAAGAGTTGGGTGCATAAAACTCATCAAACAGTTCATTGGTTATAATGATGTGGTCAATGTGCGAAGGATAATCGGGATAAGACCACTCAGTTTGCGAACCGACAGCTATTTCATAATCGGCAAATGCATAGTTTTCAGCGTCATTCAGAATGTTTTGAAATACGTTATGGGGATATCCATCAGTTATTATATCATTCAAGTCACCCACCACAATTACATTCTCATCCGGAAAGTTACTATCAATATATTCTTTAAGCAAATTAGTGGCTACCCAACGTCTGTTTTCTTCATCATTGGGGTCTTCGGAATCCAGGATTCCGTCGCCCATGGCTTTGAAATGATTGTTAATGATCACAAAATTTTCACCTTCATAAGTACATTCCATCACAAGCGGTCGCCTAAGAAAGGGAAGGAAATATTCACTCCCGGTATAAATTTCATAAACAGCATTTAACTGTATCACCTCAGTTTTATACACATAAGCCAGTTTAATCAAGTCGTCGGTAGTACCAATAAAGGCATCATAACCGTCCATATTATTAATCATATTTGAAAAGGCAGCTACATCTGCCACTTCCTGAAACGCAATAATGTCGGCATCCAGGGCTGGAATTATTTGCGACAGATACCCAACAGTAAGGTCGTCGTTGTAAGGAAAGAATTGAACATTCCAGGTGATTACTTCGAGCGAATTGCCGGTACCGAAAGTTAGGTTATCAAAATTTTGTGCCTTCGAAAAACTAATGGAAAGGGAAATCGTCAGTAGAATTAACAGATGCCTCATACTTGTTGATTATCAATTTATTATACATTTAAAAACGCTAAAACAGCATCTTATCCATATTTAAAGCAAATTCAGAAAAGTCAGTAGGACGAGCAACGGAAGTTCGTCTCATAATTCATGCTGGAATTCTAAATTTTTTTCAAATATAAATGTAAATAAATGATTATTGGCAGATTTTAACAGAAAAGTTCAGGAGCCTATATCAAGAAGTCAGATAGAGCTCGCCAATACAATTTTATCACTTACATATTATTCCGGAGCAAAACAATCATCTTCACATGTGTCGATAGCTTTGTCATGTTCAGGGATGTAGTTCAACCGGGAACCGAGGACAAAGGACAGCCTGCCCCGATTTTGTTTAACGGGGAGCTCAGCGAAGCTAATACTCGCAGGGTTCCCGTAAAAAACGGGTCAGGCGGTGAAGACCGTTCATATTCCGGTATATTATATGCCGGTCTATTTTCACATCTTTCAATTGAATTATTCAAACTATTCAATAAGTGGAGGTTCGTCTTGCCAATCATTATAACTTACATATCGAAATGTCCAAAAACCATTTTCACCATGATCAAAATTTACGGTCATGAGGTCAAAAGATGACATCTGCTCAAAGCTTACATTAAAAACTACCGAATCAGGCAGATTGATTCCATGATTGGAAGACGTACCTAAATACGGGAAACCGACCCATGCACCTCTGCCTCTGAGGATTACTCCGTTATAGCTGAATTTTTCGAAATTATGGACACCGGAAAGCCATACGGAAAGGTCAATATTATCTACTACCATGTTGCCGGATGATGGTTCAAAGCAGGATTCATATACCGAATCTTCAGGAGGCCAAATGGTATGGTCGCCCCAGAAAACATTGTTATCAACAAACTCAAAGGTTCTGTCTATATTAAAGATGAATTCATGTTTGTATAGACAACTTCTGGAACCGTCATTGTAAAATCCTTCCCACCACAAATCGGGTTGAGAGGGATCAGGACCCAGCGTTACTGCCGATCCCACACGGTAAAGCTTCCAGGTTTTGGAATGCCTTCCGGTTAGAGGGTCTATCTCAACGCCATAAAGAGTGATACTTCGTTTTTTTACATTCTCATTCCCGTTTGTTCCATACACTGTCAAGGTCACATCATATGTGCCTTCACGAGCATATGTGTAAGTTGGATTTTCAAGGTTTGAGGTGTCACCGTTACCAAAGTCCCATGAAAAACTTATCGCATTTTCCGAGAGATTGGTAAAATGTACTTTGAAGTAATCATAAGAGTCAACTTCATAGCTGAAATCAACAATAATTTGAGGCTCTATATCCTCACTTTTATCGTTGCATGACATGGTGATGCAAGCTAATAATATGGTTATTATCTGTCTCATATAAAATAACTTAGGGTTAATGTATGGACTGATACAGCTGTCGTTTTTCTGCCTTAAAGCGTCATTGTGTCAATCTCTAATATATGATAAAAGTAGTGGAATAGTATTTTATTTACAAATTTGAAGCAATCAGGCCACCTGTTCTCAGGGATCTTAGTTTCCCCAAACATGTAACTAAACACTAATCATCAACCGCTAACCATTATATTACTTATCGCTTAGTTTTCGGGTTTTAAAGTAGTCCCAAACAACATCAAACGCGTAGATATCCTGGTTTGCCGATGCAGTTGTGCCCGGCACCGAGTGATTACTGCCCTTAATGCGGTAATACACTACACTTGCACTACTGTGCTCATTAGGGTACTCGATTTTTGTCACCCTGGAGCCATCGCCTGTATTTCTATCAGGCAGCTCGGTTATAACAGCGGTGGTTTCGGCACCGTTCATGGCTATAAACTTGTCGAGCACATCGTACACGCTATAATGTCCTGAGTTACCAAGCTCCTGCACAGTAGAATCGCCGGTGCAATGCATATGGCAAAGCGGCATGGGCATTTGCAGACTATAACGCGGGAAATTATAGATAGATATCGAAGCCCCAATTGGTGCAATGGCGGCTAAACGATGTTCGAGCACTTTGGCCACGGTGTAGGTCATGAAACCTCCGTTGGAAAAACCGGTCAAATACAAACGTTCTGGATCTGCATTGTGCTTTAATATGGCAGTATCGAGTATATTTTCAATAAAATTAAAATCTCGCAGGCCGGGTTCGCCAAAATCTTGCCATGCAGGATCGCCAAATTGGTTGCCCCGTGCTTGTGGCATTATAAAAATATACTTATCGCGCTCTGCCGTTTGTACTGTTTTTCGGGTAATCATTTCGGGCCATACATGCCAACTGTGGCCATGTAGGTACATCATAACGGGCACTTTACCCACGGGCGAATTAGAGGGTATGTATATACCGTAACTGCGCATATCGTATCCATGCTTTTCGGTAAGGTAATAAAGCTGCGCACCGTCTTTTATTGTGGATGCCTGTACGAATACTTCAGTTTTATTATTGAAGTCATCGACGGCCTCCACCACAATGCTATAGGCTGTTTGGGCTTGCAATCCGGTTATCTGGTAACTTGTTTGTGTTAGGGCCTCGGCCACAGGCTCTCTCCCTACCAACACATTATACTTTACAAAAACATTGTCGGGGTCGTAGGCTGCATCCCATGCAAGGGTCAAAGCATCGCCGGTTAAACCAACAACACTTACGGCAAATGCTTCGGGTGGTACATTGGCTTTTGTAGTGAAGCTGAAAGTACCCTGCATGCTTGCTGTTCCGCTCATGGCTTCCACATAGCCGGAATAGTCGGTCTTTGGGGATAAATTGCGGAGGTAGAAATAGGAAACATTATTGGCTTCGGCCACCAACGAATCGTTTATATATATTTTATACTGCACTTCGGCACCTTCGGTAAAGGGCTTTTCCCAGCTTAGCTTTGCGCTGTTGTATTTGCTTAAAACCGTCACCTTAAGGGTTGTAGTATCGTCCTTTTTAGAACATGCAAAAAGGAGTATTAGGCTTAGTAATGGTAGTATTCGTTTCATGCTTTATTTATTCTTTTTCCTTAACACAGCGCGCGAGCATCCCGGACTCCAAAATGCCAATTGAAGCGAATATCCTACTCAACACTCTTTATATATTCAATATCATACTTAATCTCTTTCAGGTAATTTTTCCAATGAAAACCTTTAAAATCAGGCCACCTGTTCTCAGGATGCGTCATCATTACATAAGGCATCAGTTGATATCTGGTTTCTGTAAGTTCAACTATTTTTTCCCAATGTTGTAATGCTTTTTGAGCATGTTTCAGTGCCGCTTCCTTGTCTTTTACATCAGCAGATAACAAATAAGTTTTCAATTCAATGCCTGCATGAATTTTTTCTGCAAAATAATATCCAAGATAGCACCAGGTTTTAAGATCTTCAATTTCGGATTGGAATGTAGGATCGTTACTCTGTTTTTCAAGATTGTCGATGATCCCTAATGATTTATCGCAGTTGCTTTTGGTTATTTCTGCAAGCTCAATGGGGGTTATCATTTCCTCGTCTATTGGAATATTTTCATGAACTTTTGTAACGTAATCCCCAATATTCATGTACCTTTTATCCAATGTCTCATGATCAATAAACTCACGGAGAGAAATAAATGGGGATCTTCCATCTTCAATATCAGGTTGCCAGGGCGCTAAAAAGCCCTCGCTGTATAATGTTAAATCCCATGTGCCTTTGTAAAATGTGGCAATATTCAAAGGAACCTTTGATGCCAGTGAATATGCTTTTAAGAAAGCCAGATCATCAATATTTTTGTATCTTCTTTCAATTTCTTTTGCCAGAATATTATCTTCTTCATTTGGATCGAAAAGCAATCTTCCCCAAAGGTGATAAAACATCCACTGTTTTTCAAAAGCATATTTCCATGTTTTTTGAGGATGTGGCGTGATATGAGAATAATCTTTTGCAGGAATGTAGCCCTCGGAACCGATGAAATATCCCTGAACGTAGTCATTTTTATTCGTATTTATATGGTCACTGATAAATTCAGGATCGCCCCAACGAAGCACAAAAAAATCTTCATTTCGTACCATCCAGGTTATAAAAAAATTCTCGGGCTTTGGATCCCAAAACCCTTTCATAATGGTACCTTCGTCATTGGCATGGGTTAAAGAAAGATTGGGCGTTGAATGTCCGTGCGACCAGTTAAACTTAATCTCAACGATGGTTTTTTCCGGCAAATCCGCATAATCAATCACTTCTCTCATCAATTTTGGATCTCCTGATAAAACTGCTCTGTGAATAAATTTTACTTTTCTGTCTGCATTTTTAATTCCATCAACAATGGTTTCTTTTATCCAATCTTCCCGCTCCTCCGGTGTCATTTTTTCATCGCCCCAATTTCCCATCCAGTCTGCCAGTGTAGTTCCAAATCCTGTCAGATCCTCATATTCATTTATCAATTGAGTTACCGATTCTCTGGTGTATTTTTTCACCAATTCTGAACGATCAAAATATTCTTTTGCTCCATAATTTTCGGCAAATTCGGGCGATACCACAATATTCCAATTAATAAGATATGTTTCGAGCCCCCTTTCTTTTGCCATTTTAAAAAGAGTTTTGTAAAAATCTTGCCATTTCGCAAGCTCCTCGTCATTAAACGGAGTGGCTTTGGGATAATTCTTTGCCCGAATCATGTATGGAAAAGGGTGGTTATTCCACAGACTCACCGCATTAAACCTGTTTTTTACAAGCATATCTAAAAATGCTTCCCAAAATTTTAAGTCCTTGCAGGTTTCTATGTGCACATCATTTGTTGGACCCGGTCGGTATGGCGACCACGGAAGATTTATTTTTACCGCCCTAAACGCATTAGCAGGATTTATTTGTTTGGCCTCAACTTTAGAAATATCACAATCAGTTCCTATTTGTTCTATCAAGTCGAATAAACCATATAAACATCCTCTTTCAGAGATTCCGATAATATAAATTTGGCCCTCGTTTCTTATAATTTTATATCCGTCATCTTTAATACTTGAAATGTTTTCTGAGCGGAATTTTTCCAGTTTCGGGTTAAGCGAATCATTCTTCGTGATGATAATTATACCTTCGTTTGCCTTGTCGGGTTCATTTTGTCGAACCACAAATCCTGACTCTTGAGCATGTTCTTCAAGTTTCGATACTCCGTACTTTAACACAGAAGAACCTTGGTTAAAACTGATGTACATTGTTTTATTATTACCACATGAAAAGAATTCTAACAATATGAATGCGCACAAAAGCTTTAATATATTTTTCATCTGCTCCTTGTTTTATTCAATTACTATTGCTTCAAAATCCTGAAGATTATCTAATGTAAATTTAATTAGTGAGTCACCTTCAAATTTAATCGTCTTGCCCGACTTTAAGCAATATACACTTTGTGGCTTACTATCCACTTTAATTTCAAAGTTGATAGTATCTATTTCTAAAGGCTCAAAATAGCTGCGGCCATTAAACCCAGATAAGTTGATCAAATTAATGATGTATTTATTATACGAATCAGTAGTGTCTGAATTGTATTTGAATTTATTAACCGTTATTTCTACCTGCGGTGGTGCATTGGTTTTAAAACCTTGCATAATCTCAGGGTTAATATAATCTATCACGTCAAGAAATATATCGCGATGGGCCAAAAAGCCATATATGTGGTACATTCTTCCTATTTCCCATGGGATATAAACTGTTTTTGCGTTGTTTTTATCTAATATGCTTGCACCATACCATCCTGTAGGTAAATGCCCTCCAATCATTTCAGGTGGACCTTCTCTGCCTTTGTCAAGTAGGGGGAGAAATAGCTGGCTTTCCGCATCAAATTCGCATTTCATGAAATTACACTTCAAAAATGCCTGGTGAAGCTTATCCTGACGTTTTACAATATCCTGATCTTTCAATTGTAGATAATATTTGAAAGCATCAAGTTCTTCCTCCATAACCGTAACCCCAAACAGTTTTTTTAGTGCTTCGGGCGTATCAATCATCGACTGGTTTGTAGCAATAATATTTACGCCTTCCTCTGTGAGTTTTTCTAAAGCTTCTATTTCTTCCTCTGTGAAATTTTGAAGATGTCCTAAAACTATGATCTTGTAGTCTTTTAATTTATCGAACCTTAGAGAAAGATACTTTTTGAGGATCAGATCAAACTGAACATGTTCTTCTTTTAGGAGCTGTTCAATGCCTCTCATTTCTTCCATTACCGGGCCGCCCGGCCAGTAATCTTGTTTGATAATTGCAATTTTTGCTGTTGATTGAAAATCACCGTAGTATTTCTCATTTTTTTTATGATAGGCATACACCTCTTTAATCACTTCAAAACCCCTTTCGTCTTCATAGTTTCTCATATCACCCATTAAGCTGATATCCAATCCTGAACCATGTGCAATACTTTGATATAACCTGTTTCGAATTCGAACGGGTGGCACAGCGTGATACCTTGAGCCAAATGTTATTTGCTGGATACTGGAGCTACTGGCTATCTTATCTTCAAAAGTAGACTCAACCGTATTTACATTTTCAGAAGCGATGTAAGCAAAATAAGGGATATGGTGCAATTCTCCCTGTGCTTCGTGCCTCATAATGTCAATAAAATCATCATTATAAGTACATAATGCAATATTTGGCCGTTGCGATTTAATCAAATCGCGCATCCTTTTTAGCAGCTCATTGGTGCTGTATTTCTTAAACTCTTGATATTTTATGAAAACAGGATCATTCTCGTCTTCAGCGGTAGGTAATGTCATACCCCCGGAGTATTCCCTAAAACGGATTTTATCGTTGGGATTTTGGTCAATGCCATGATATACACCTTTGTAATAATCCATGGTGTTGTAACCAAACATATTTACAAACATACCGTCAATAGGATAATTGTCTATTACCTCCTGAACAATTTCAAAAGCATGTTTTTGCATATATTCTCCGTTTACAGATGTTACTAACATTCCATAATTATCAACGCGTTCACCTTTAGGCGAAATATAAAACCAATCGGGATGTTCTTCCAGAAAGCTTTCATGCGCTCGGCTAAAATCAAACCTTACGATTACCCTTATTCCATTTTCATGACAAAGAGAGATTACACGTCCGAGCATATCATCTTTCACATAAGGGTTTTTATAGTGAAAAGGAAGCTTTGTGGGGTAAAATGCCATGATACCACCAGCATTAATTAATAAAGTATTTGCCGAATATTCAATTAAATCTGCCAATAATGAGTCCGGATTTAGGGCACCTTCTGCAGCAGGTAAATTGGTTTGTATCATTCTTAGGTTATTCTTTTCCCACCAAATTGAAGTATCAACGGTTGGATCAATTTTTTGAACTGTAGGAACCTCCGTATTTTTTGTGGGTTGCTGACAAGAGAATAGTGCAATAATGACTATACTTAATAGAATGTGTTTGATTTGAAATGATAACATATTTTTATTATTTCTCATTTTGTGTAATTTTTGTAAACCTAATTGGTATCTATCCGTAATGTGAGAATTGCTCTATTGTTTCATTGTTAAATTGTTGCCTTACAGCAGATAAAATAATTCTGAATTTTGATAATACGACATTATGGATGCACACTAATTATGATTTGTTTTAATATCAACTATACGCGTTTTACCAATACCACCCAATCTTGATCAGGTAAATTATTTTCAACAAAAGGAGGATTTCCTAATAAACGAATCCCACCTCCTTCAATATATTCCACCGAGCCTTTTTGCAATTTACTCCCTGCTAATGGGTTAAACCATTGCACGCTAAAGCTACCTTTTGCACTGCTTAAATCAAGCGTATAGGATTGAGAATTTGGCA
>JBEPXC010000063.1:0-16572 GCA_041642035.1 Sphingobacteriia bacterium | reverse complement strand
AAGGCAAAAGAAGAAGAAAGAAACAAATAAAACGACTGGTGGTAAAGCATCCTCTAACTGTCATATACATATTGTGCCTAAATTTTCTTTAGGTGGGATCTCGGAATGACAGTCAGGTCAGAGAAATGGGTGGGAGGAAAGGATTGGCGGAGGAGCCGCCAATCCTTTCCTCCCACTCCCACATGCAGCAGTTGTCAATTTGGGATATAAATGTTTTTCGTGGTGTTTTGCTTTTGACATTGGGACAGGTCAAGCCCAGCGGGGGCACATAGCGATAGGATATGCATTGCGGTTGGAGCAAAGGGCATTCATCTCACCCAACAGATTCCTATTGAAAATGGCTGGGTCCAGAATATACAATGCCATCAATATTATTTAGAAACGCCCTCACCTTAACCTCTACCACCAACTTACCCCAAATGAACTCCCTTAAGCAGCATGTACATGGTGGCGGCTAATTCCATGCTGACTTCTGCATGGCCATTACGTACAAAACGAATATTTTCTATTCTTAGGCTTACTTTATTAAGCTGGGCGCTGGCCTGGGGTGACTTATAGGTGAGGATGCCATTGTTGCTGTTGATGTACAGCAGGTGTATGTCGCCCTGCTTATCTTTGTATTCTATGCCTTTCTCGCCTCCAAACTGCGTTAGCCTGAAGCCTTCGCCGGCATTGTTCCAGCTTTCTTCGCTCAGATGTATTTTGGGTTTATCAAGATATGGAGCTCCCATGGTTGGACAGAAGGTGCGGCAATTGCCACATTCATTACAGAAATCGGCAATGTTATATATCTGATGGTTCTGTTCAACCCTAAACGGTAAGGCATCTTTCAGGGTGATTTTTCCCTGCTCATCCTGAGTGGCGGTTTGCAATGACCAGACCATGGGTATCGTTTCATAGGACTGGTTGGCAAAGTTGGGGCAAACAGTTACGCAAATGTTGCAGATCTCGTCGCACAACAGACAACGTTGGGCTTCTGTCCTTGCCTGGGCGTAGCTGTTAATGGTATTACCATGGCCATGTGCCGAAGTGATCCGGCTCTTGATTCTTGTGGCTTTTCTCACCAACAGGTCTTTAATGTTGGCTTTGCCGTATTTCTCTGTGATGGGCAGTGTTGAGCCAACACCGGCTTGTTGAGCCATCTCCCGTGCAGCATTACGTCCGTCGGCAATGGCAGAAATGATGTTTGACGCACCTGATCGGGCATCACCCCCGATAAAGACTTTACCCAGGTTGGTGCTGTATCCCTTATGCTCCGCTTTTATCATCTCCGGGCCTACAAACTCCCATTTGGTAAGTTGACCTACGGCAGGAATAATCATGTCGGCTTCGATGGAAACGATGCCTCCTTCCATAGGTTGTACCTGCTGCCGTCCTGTTTTATCACGACCTTTCACCTGCATGCGTATACACTTCAGGGTTTTAATATGGCCCTTTTCAATTATAATATGCTGGGGGGCAAGCAGCTCGCGGACCAACACCCCTTCATTCATGGCAGCCAGAATTTCTTCTGCACTGGCGGGCATGTCCTGCAAGGTTCGTCGGTAGATGATGCTTACCCTGGCATCGGGCGCGGCAAATTTTTGTGCCGTGCGTGCCACATCCATGGCGGTGTTGCCACCCCCTATGACCAGGATGTTTTTGGCCTCCAGTTGACGTTTCCTGTGGTTCTTAAATCCTGCCAGGAATTTCAGGGGGTCATGCACCTGGGGATGCTCCTCCCCGGGAATGCCCAGCTTACGGGTGTTGGTGGCCCCGATGCCAACAAAGATAAAATCGCCCGAAGCCTGCCATTGATCGAACATGGCTTTGGTAACGGGGGCATTGAAATGCATATTCACCCCCAGCGAGGCAATGCGGCTGATGTCGCTTTCAATTTCAGCCTCCGTCATTCTGAAGTCGGGGATCACCTGTTGCACCATTCCTCCGGCCGCTTCTTTCTCTTCATACACATCCACTTCAAAACCATAAAGCTTTAAATACCATGCACAAGCCAGTCCGGCGGGTCCGGCACCTATGATGTTGGCCTTTTGCCCATTGGAAGGCAGAGATTGAATGAAGGTTTCATCATGCTTAAATTCGGCCACGAAGCGTTTGATTTCGCGGATGGCCAGGGTAGAGTCGTAATTGATGCGGGTGCATTTGCTCTGGCAATCGTGGTCGCATACAGTTCCTGTAATGGTGGGGAAAGGATTGGTTTGCAGAATAACTTCGAAGGCTTTTTGCCAGTTTTCATTGGCCACGTAATGCATATACAGAGGGATGTTCTGATCGCCTGGACAGGTAGTCATGCAGGGTGCATGTATGCAGTCGAAAGTATTCAGGGGCCGCAGGGTTTTAATGTTGGGCTCGCGGAAGGCCTTTTTATAGGCAGGATCATGAATGACCTTCTGGCTGTAAACACGCAGATTGTCGCCCGGGTTTTGCTGCATAAAATCCTGAATGTCTTTTCCCTGGTGGTGCAAGGTTTCCTCAAGCTGAGAAAGGTATTGAGAAAGCCGTCCGTAACCCCCGGGTTTAAGCAGATCGGATGATACCGTTATCGGGCTGAGGTTGCAGGCCAAAAGCTCCTGGAAATTGAAACAATCGGCCCCGGCGGAGAAAGAGATATCGAGCCGGGGGAAATCTTCCCGTATTTTGGCAGCAACATTGACGGCAAGGGGGTGTAGTGCTTTACCACTCATATACATTTGCTTTTGTTCTTCTGCGAAAATGTTGCGGAAATTGTTGCTCTCCAACGTATTGGTGAGTTTAAGCCCGAAAAAAACGCCTGTATGGGTTGCTGCCTGCTCCAGATTTCTTATAATGGCTAGGGCATCGGGATATTTAAGGTCATGTTCAAAAGCCTCATTCGGAACGGGCGTTTTATACCCCAGAGTATGGTTGAGTATTTCTCTTACACGCGTTGCACCCAGCAGGGTGGGGTTAAACTTGATCAGGGTGTGTAATCGCCGTTCTTTTATCAGGTACATCCCGATTTTCTCAATCTCCCGGGGCGGGCAACCATGCATGGTGCTCAAAGTGACGTTGTTGGATATCTGGACAGGGATATGAATTTTATCTACCCAGGAATACATTTTTGCTAATTCCTTTATCTTGCCGTTCAGTTCTTGCGAACAGTTGTTCATCTTTTGGAAAAACCACTGAATGTTATCCTGAAGGATGCCTTCCAGGTTATAACCTATGCTCATGTTGAAGATGGTTTTTTCTGCTGCCCCGTTCCATTTCAGGTGGGCTGCCAGCAGGTGAATGATGATCCATGCATCCAGATATTGCTCAAAAGATTGATGGATAGGCAGTTCTTGTGACCATTCACAATTGTAGCCTTCTTCCTGCATATCTATACAGGGTTTGGCTACATCTAATTCATCCAGGGTCTGTACTGTTTTGAGTTCCAGATATCGGGCACCGCAAAGCCAGGCCCCAACCATGTTTTGCGATAGCTGGGTGTGAGGACCAGCCGCCGGCCCAAGGGGGGTGCCCAGTGTCTTGCCAAAACGAGGGGTGTCGAAAAGCTTGCTTTTGGGCTGATAAAATACCTCAATGGGCATTCCGAAATAATGACCCGCAGCGATCTGATCCATGATGAGGGTAAACAATGCAGGCAGGGGGACGGGTGAGAATCGATCGGTCATATCTTTGTGTGTTGAGCATGGGTAATAGACCAAAAATACGAAAAAAAGAACATCATGACCGTAAAAGTCTTTTGTATGATTTTGTTAATTTCTCTCTTTCGATTATTTTAATTATTTTTGATTGGGATTAATTATGAATACCTTTAAGATTATTACTACCGTTCTACCTACTTCTTTTTTCACCAAAGAGTACCACTTAATTTGAATTCATGGACGCAACAATACTTCAACGCATCCTGGAAGGTTCGTCCGAACCTATCATTATACAGACCGAGAAAAAATTTGCCTTTTTGAATCCCGCAGCATGCAGATTGTTTGAGATTGCTTCTCCGGGAGAGCTTGCAGGCAAGAATATAAAAGACTCTCTTCATCCTTCCTTTTATGAATTGGCCCGTCAAAGTATCCGTATGCCCCCTTTTGATCCTGTTGAATATAAGATGATTACCTCACAGGGGAGAGAAGTATGGGTAGAAAGTAGATCAGAGCCTGTAACCTACCAGGGGAAAAAGGGGGCGCTGGTTTTTCTAAGGGATATAACCCATCGCAAGGAAACCGAAACCGCCTTGAAAGACAATGAGGAAAGAATGCGCTTTGCACTCGAAGCAAGTCAGATTGGGGTTTGGGAAATCAATTATACCAGCCAGGAAATAAAAAGTTCTTTAATACATGATCAAATATTTGGTTATACTCAGCTTCCTAAGGATTGGTCGTATGAAGTATTTTTGAGTCATGTGCATCCCGAAGACCGAACTATTGTTGATGATCAGTATAAAAATGCCTATAATACCGGGATTGACTGGAATCTGGAATGCAGGATTTTTCGGGTAGACGGTCAAATGCGATGGGTATGGATATCGGGCAGAACAACCACCGACGAAAAAGGTCAATTTCATTTGATGATTGGTGTAGTTCAGGATATAACAGAACGTAAAAAGGCACAGTCTGACCTTCAATACAATTATACCATGCTGCGGCTGGCCGGTGAGCTATCACAATTTGGTGCATGGAGCTATAATGTATTGGAAAATAAAGTTTTTTGGTCTGATGCCGTAGCTGAAATTCATGACAGGACTAAAGGCTATTCTCCCTCTGTTGAAGAAGGGTTGAATTACTATACAACAGAATCACGAGAGTTGATTACTCAGGTATTTAACCGATGTATTAAAGAGGGTGTTCCTTACGATGTTGAAGCAGAGATTATTACACCCAAAGGAAATCGTAAGTGGATAAGAACCCTGGGTGAAGCGGTAAAAGAAGAAGGAGTTATTGTTAAGGTACAGGGTGCCTTTCAGGACATCACCAAAGCTAAAAATGCCGGGAAGGAGCTGGAGGAAAGCGAAGAGAAATTCAGAAGCCTCTTCCACAATCACCTGGCCGTAAAGCTTATCATTGACGCTGAAACAGGCAATATCTTTGATGCCAATAAGGCTGCTGCCCATTATTATGGATGGACCATTGAGGAGCTGAGAAAAATGCATATCTCTCAAATTAACACCATGACACCTGAAGAAATTGATAAGGAGCTGGTTGCAAACAGAAATTCTGCCAATGTGCACTTTCAGTTTAAACATCGAAAGGCCAGTGGGGAGGTACGCGATGTGGAGGTCTTTACCAGCAAAGTAGTCATGAATGGGCACGATTATATGCATTCCATTATCCATGATGTTACGGAAAAGAATCTGGCAGAAAAGCAGTTAAAACTCCTTAGTCGTTCTGTTGAGCAGAGTCCTGTTTCTATAATGATTACCGACAGCCAGGGGCTCATTGAATATGTAAATCCTGATTTTGAATCTACAACAGGTTACACCCTTCAGGAGATTAAAGGAAAGCCTCCCCGCTTCCTCAAGTCGGGCTACCAGTCAAAAGAGCTTTATCATCAATTATGGACTACCATTCTGAGGGGCAGGGAATGGCAGGGAGAGCTGATCAACAAAAAGAAAAACGGTCATATTTACTGGGATAAAATTGCCATATCACCCATAATGGATGCTGCAGGTGAGATAACCAATTTTGTTTCCGTTCGTGAAGACATCACCGAGCGTAAAATTATGATGGAAGACCTGATGGTCGCCAAAGAGAAGGCTGAAGAAAGCGATCGTCTGAAAACCGCTTTCCTGGCTAATATCAGCCACGAAATACGCACTCCCATGAATGGTATCCTGGGATTTGCCAGAATTCTCAAGGAGCCCATGCTGAGCGAGGATGAACAGCTGCGCTATATAGATATTATTGAAAAGAGTGGTCAGCGTATGCTTGATACCCTGAACGATCTGATCGATATCTCTAAGATTGAGACCGGGCAGGTGAGAATACACACCCAAAATACCCATGTGAGCCGAAGGCTCAAAAATCTTTACGATTTCTTTTTACCACAAACCACAGAAAAAGGGTTAATGCTTCTCTTGTCGGATAGACTGCCTTCCGCTTCGGCATTTATTAAAACCGACCAGGGCAAACTTGATTCCATCTTATCAAACCTGATCAAAAACGCCATAAAGTTCACCTATTTGGGCGAAATAGAAGTGGGATGCAATCTAAAGGGGAATTTTCTGGAATTTTTCGTCCGCGATACCGGGATAGGTATCTCACACGAAAATCAAGAGATTATATTCAATCGATTCGAACAGGCCGGCAACGGGGAAAGGAATGTTTATCAAGGCTCAGGGCTGGGCCTTGCCATTTCTAAAGCTTACGTGGAGTTATTGGGAGGTAAAATATGGGTTGAATCAAGACCGGGTGAAGGTTCTGTTTTTTTCTTTACCCTACCTATTACCGAATCGAAGTTACATTTGTTGAAAGAGCCGGTGAATACCTTCAATAGACCTTTCGGTGTTCCAAATCTTAGCGGTAAAAAAATACTCCTGGCTGAAGATGATTTGTATTCGCGCGAGATAATATCTTTTTTGCTGCGAAAAACAGGTGCTGCATTTGTGGTGGCCCAGGATGGACAGGAGGCCATTGATCTGTTCGGCAGAGTCAACTTCAATCTGGTGTTGCTCGATATCAGGCTTCCCAAACTCAACGGCTATGAAGTCTTTAAAAAGATACGTTTGAAGAACCCAACAATTCCCATTGTAGCCCAGACAGCATTTGTAATGGTTGAAGATCTTAAACGGATGAGAATCTCCGAATTTGACGACTATCTTACCAAACCCATTGATCCGGATGCCTTATATGAGGTGCTCAGCAGTTTTTTGTTTAAAGATCAGCACATCAAATCGTAGCATGCTACCTGCCTGCATCTTTTATTCCCGGACTTGAGGTTCAATCGGGAAGTCATTCATCAGTCTGTAAACAGCACGTTTCAGTTCATTGTCCTTTTTCAGTATTCTGTTATTCAAAACATTGCGGGCGGCACTTTCCCAGATCAACTCCTCCTTGCGGGCATCAAAGACATCAACTACCAATGCCCCTACATAGTGGTTGTAATCGCGCATGGAGGTGGCAGCATAACCTTGTCCCCAGGGAAACCTGGGCCCAAACCCATGGTAATAACCACCATATCGGTGCTCCGGTCCCGGTGGGGTCAAAGGGTTGAGTTGGGTATTATCATCTACCACGGCCATAACCGAGACAATCAGATCGCCGGCCGAATCGACCTGTACTATTCCTCTTCGTGCAAACTCAGATACCAGCGCCTCCTCTATACGGTCTTTGTGTAGGGGGTTGAGGATATTATCCTCCTGCACTTCCCATTCATAAAAGCTAAAGCTGGCGTATTGGTCAAAATCTACCGTGGTGTCGTAATCGGTTACCACATCTACGGGCGAGCAGGCGGTAAAGCCTATTAATATGCCCAGTAGGACTAGTATCTTTTTCATAGCAATCTGTTTTTTTATGTATTTCATTACTTTCTTATAGAGCAACAAGTTCATACTCCCCTTGTTTAATGCCTTGGCGGCTTTGGATGCTTTTACAGAGCTAAACCCCATACTATCCGACGGTTTCTCCCTTTTACTCGAATCGCTGCGTATTGGGATCAGCTCCTCCTTTCTTGAGGGTTTTATTTGGCAGTTGGTGAGCGGAAATGTCCTGAAATGTCCGGAAAAGAGAGGAAAGGTATCATGACAAAATGACAGTATAGGCGGAAACGTACGGAAACGGTACCTGCTGGACTGATTCTTGCCTTGTGTTGGGTAATACTCTGTATGGGTAATACCGTTATTACCAAACAGATAACGCTCTTTGTTTACAATAAAAATGAATATCATCATTCATATCGGGAGGCGCCTGATCAGAATGGGGTATGGTGAATTGGCAGGGTGAATGTTCTTTGACATCATGGTAAATTAAATTTAAGCTTCAGGAGAAGAGGAGGAGCAGAGGGCTCTTCCCTTCCCTGAAAAGGGGGGGTGGGAGAGTTGGCGGTAGGCTAATAGGTTGAAGAATAAAAGTTAAGGATTTAGGTCTGGTCTCCTCCTTCCAGCTTCCAGCAAGTATAACATAAGAACTCTTTAAACTTATGCTCCTTTTGTTTGTTAAAATTTAAGGTTGTTGGTGTAAAAAAGGTAGTTAAGAGAAAAAAAAGCCTTATCTCAATACGGAAATAGCCCCTAGAGAAGGTGTGAAAGCCACAGTTCGTCTGTATTAATTATCATTTAAAACGTAAATATTATGGCTGAAATAAAGATTGAAAAGAAAAAACCTGTATGGCCATGGATAGTTGCTGGTATTATCCTGGTGGCATTGATCATTTTTTACTTTGCTAACGATGATGACGATCAATCCGTAAGAAATGCAGAACAGGAGACTGAAGTATCGGACACCAATGAAATGGATAACACTGCTGTAGTGGCCTATGTGCAATTTGTAGATGCTGAACAGGGCCGCATGGGAGAAGATCACGAATATACTCAGCAGGCCCTGCAAAAACTTACTGAAGCCGTCAGAGAACTGGCCGATGAAAAAGGCTACGACATCAGTGCCGATCTGGATCAGGCGGAGCAGGCTGCCAATGAGATTACTAATGATGCCTCCGAAACCGATCATGCAGAGCACATTAGAAATGCAGCCGATGCCCTCACCAGGGCAATAACTAATATGCAGCAGGAATATTACCCTGATCTGCAGGATAATGCTCAGGAGCTCATGAATACAACGGAAAGTATTGATCCTGCACAACTCACCCTTGAGCAGAAAGAGGCAGTGAAGTCGTTCTTTGACCAATCTGCTGAACTTATTGAAGAAATGGATTAATAAACCTTAAAAAGAATATTATGGAAGAAAAAAATAAAACCCTTTATCACCTGGACGATTTATCGGGTTATAAAGTAGCTTCAGGATATCCTGATGTAAGAGGGTGGGAAGTCCTCGACGCGAACCATAAAAGTATTGGAACCGTAGATCGCTTGCTGGTCAACAAAAATACCGAAAGAGTGGTATACCTGGAGGTGGAAGTGAATGAAAACCTGACCCAGCAAGGTCATGACACTTACGAGGAGCACGCTGACGAAGGGGTGCACCAGTTTTTAAATGAGGAAGGTGAGACTCATCTCATCATACCCATCGGACTGGCCCGGGTGGATGAAGACAACAATAAGGTCATCACCGACAGTATTGATGATGCTACTTTTTCTAAAGTGAAACGTCGCCGCAAGGGCGAAGATTTTGACTTTGAGTACGAAAAGGACGTCGTTCGCACCTACAACGTTGACTCAGAAGAAGATCAGTATGAGTCGGAGGAAGACTTCTACAACCGCAGAGAGTTTGACAACATTTATCGTAAGGGTGATACCGATCCTAAGCCCTGATCGGACACCTGTGTTACATCAGAAATGGAAGGCCCCATGATAAAGTTCTGATGATAGGGTGTAACCTGATAACCATATCTTCAGGACTTACTTAAGAGGGCCATTCCTTCAACATTAATATTAACATGAACATCCGACCTGGATTATGTTCAGGCAAGCTAAAGGGTGCAAAGTTGCATCCAGTATACACTCGTGTCACTTGCGAAAACAAGTGCTGTGGGTAAAAACCTTTTATAATGGATAAAAAAAACACTCCCTCAGACAGAATCCAAAACAACTACATTCCTACAGAAGCATTTTACAGACAGGTAATCGACAGCCTGGATGATTATGCTGTTTTTACCCTAAATAAAGATCAGATTATCAACAGCTGGAATAAAGGTGCCTTTGGCATATTTGGCTACGAGTCAAAAGAAGCCCTGGGGCAACCTTTTGATCTTATCTTTCGCGATGAAGATGTGAAGAGAGGATTGCCTCAGCAGGAAATAGATAATGCCCTTCAGGAGGGTAGGTCAGTTGACAATGTATGGCACCTGCGCAAAGACAGAAGTTTGTTTTTTGCCTATGGCCTGGTGTTTCCTCTTAAAGATGACGAGGGACAGCACATAGGTTTCGTGAAGGTCCTGCGCGATATTACACGGCAGAAAAAAGCTGATGATGCCATCAGTAATTATGTGAAGGAGCTGGAAGAGTTAAATACCCATAAGGAAAACATCCTGGCTATTCTGTCGCACGACTTGCGCGGTCCTTTGGTAGGAATCATAGGCATTGCAGAATTCCTTAAAGAAGATCTCGACACTATGGAGAGAGACGAAGCGCATCATATGCTAAGTATTTTAAATACCTCTGCCAAAAACGAACTCAACATGCTCGACTATCTTGTAAAATGGGCACGCATAAAATATGCATCGGAATCGTTCTCTCCTACCAAGGTTTACCTGAAATCAGGTATAGAAAAAGTTTTTGAAACCCTCAGTGATGTCGCTGCTATGCAGGAATCGGAATTGCGTAATGAAGTGAAAGAAAATGTGAGTGTATTTGCCGATGAAAAGATGTTGCACTCCATTCTTCAGAATCTGGTGGCTAATGCCATCAGACATTCAGAAAAAGGTGGAATTGTTGAGATCAGCGCCATGAAAAATGGTGGTCATATCACTGTACAGGTGCGCGATAATGGTGTAGGCATGAGCCAGGAGATGATGGATAAGCTTTTTACACCACAAGTATCTTCTCTATCACAAAATATGCGCGAGAATAAAGGTGCCGGCATAGGGCTTTTGTTGGTAAAGGGTTTCCTGGAGCGAAATGAAGGGGATATATGGGTGGAAAGCCAGGAAGGTGAGGGGACTTCATTTTATTTTTCTCTTCCTGCCGGTTAAAAATAAGGATAAGCTTTAGAACAGGGGGATCAATTGAAATATATTTTGTTAATTTTGAGTGTTTAACAAGATCCCTGCGAGTGGCTCAATCTTTTGGTTATGCCGTTTACCCTGAACTGGGATCTTGTGTTTGTGAAAGAGATCCCCGTAAATAGGTTTCTGGATTTTCAGGTAATTTAAAAATACCAAATGATTCTTACTCGTGCAGACATCAGCAGTGTGGTTCTTTCAGCAGGGTACAGCTCTCGCATGGGCATGCCCAAATGGTTGTTGCAAATGCCCTCTGGCATTACTTTTATGGAGCATATTGCCCGGCTTTACAGTGCTTTGGGAAGTGAGGTATTATTCGTAATAAACCAATCCGATGCGCTTCATGCGGATCTTCCTGCCGGTTTAACCACCATCATCAATCCTGACCCACAAAAAGGACGTTTTTTTTCTCTTCAATGTGGATTGAACAAAATACCCGAATCCGCAGCCTGTTTTATCCAAAACATTGATAATCCCTTTTTAGATACCAAACTGCTAAAGGCGATGATTGGGGCTCTGAAAGCCTTTGACCTTGTGGTTCCGGTACATAAGGAGAAAGGGGGGCATCCCATTTTAATCAGTCAAAAAGTGATAGGAGAAATCCTGAAGTGCACCCATCCTCTGCCTCTTCTGCGCAATTTTCTTGACCAATTCAAAGGATGCAGACTTGATGTTGACAATGAAAGAATCCTGCTCAATATCAATACCCCTGAGGCATATGATCTTTTTCTGGCTTCCTTTTAGAAATAATTTTTTGACCCATCCCCGGCCCTTCCCTACAAGCAGGGAAGGGTGACTCCAGTTCCAACATACCTACCATATTCCATCGTACTTCTTCCTTTCACCTTTCAGCTTTCACCTTTCAGCTTCGAGCTTCCAGCTTCCACCTTTCAGCTTCGAGCTTCCAGCTTCCAGCTTCCAGTTTCGAGCTTTCAGCATCGAGCTTTTCCTCTTTCAGCTATTTTACTGATAGCATAGTTGAATTCACTTTTTTTTTCTATATTGCACGCCATATTCCACCCTATATCCACAAGCATAAATTGTTGTCTATGGAGAAAAAAGAATTGATCCGCAAAATCAATGAGCTGTCGGAGAAATACCGTGACTATACAGCAGAAAATCTCTCGCGACTGGTGAAAATAAAGTCCCTGAGTGGAGAGGAACAAATGGTACAGGAAGAGGTCATGCTGTTGATGCAAGAGGCCGGATTTGATGAGGTTGTAATGGATCCCCTGGGAAATGTGTTGGGTCGTATTGGTTACGGGCCCGTCATCCTGGCTATCGATGGTCATATCGATACGGTAGACGTGGGCAATTTGCTCAACTGGTCCTTTGATCCTTTTTCCGGCCATATTGCTGATGGGTATGTCCATGGAAGGGGCACTGTAGATCAAAAAGGAGGCATTGCTTCCACCATTACCGCCGGACGAATCCTCAAAGAACTGGGGGTGCCTTCCAACATCAGCTTCTACTGTGTAGCAAGCGTGATGGAAGAAGACTGCGATGGCTTATGTTGGAAATACATTATTGAAGAAGTAGGCTTACGACCCCATTGGGTAATCAGCACAGAGCCCACCAACCTGAATATATACCGTGGCCATCGTGGACGCATGGAGATGCATGTTGCTTTTCGGGGTGTCTCAGCACATGGCTCTGCCCCCGAGAGAGGCTCCAATGCCATCTATATGGCTTCACGGGGAGCCCTGGAAATTGAACAGCTACACCTGAGGCTTCACGATGATCCTTTCCTGGGGAAAGGAAGTATTACCATTTCTGAGTTTATTTCGGGCAGTCCCTCCTTATGTGCAGTAGCCGATTTTGCACGCCTGCATCTCGACAGAAGGCTTTCGTGGGGTGAAACCAAAGAAACGGCCATGGAGGAGGTAATCCAGGCTGTTAACAATCCCAATGCTCAGGTAGAAGTGCTTTATTACCATGGTAAATCCTTTACGGGATTAGAATATGGCATGGAAAAGTATTATCCTACCTGGAAGATTGACCCGGATGCTCCTGTTGTTCAGCAGGGAATAGATTCTTTCAGAGAGATCTTCGGTAAAGAACCTTTGGTTGATAAATGGACCTTTTCTACCAATGGCATTGCCATAAATGGCATTCATGGCATACCCCTTATTGGCTTCGGACCAGGCAACGAAGTGCTTGCCCATGCTCCCGATGAAAAGATCCCCATCGATCACCTGGTGGATGCCTCTGCATTCTATGCAATGTTTGCTTTCAATATCTCCATATAGGGAGGCATCCCCTCTGAACAAAATATTGAGTCGTCATGTATGGTCAGTATTGCGGCAGAAATCCTCCGGAGTATCAATAGTAGAAAGCGCTAAATAATTATTCCATTTTTGGTAACTAATCACCATCCCCCAGATAAATCAAAACACAACAATAAAAAAGCGCATATGGAAAACATCACCAGAATTATAAAAGAGATCTGCAAGTCACAGGCAAACTTATATGGCAAAGATTTTTTACTTACCTGGGATAAAAGCCCGGAAGAGCTCAGTCTGGTCTTGCAAGTGGCAGAGGCTCTAAGACAAATGAGAGTGCATAACATCTCTACACGGGTCTTCGATTCAGGGCTTGCGGTATCCATCTTCCGCGATAACTCTACACGCACGCGCTTCTCCTATGCCTCTGCAGCCAATCTGCTTGGGCTTTCTGTACAGGATATGGATGAGCAGAAATCACAGATTGCACATGGCGAAACCGTAAGAGAAACGGCCAATATGATTTCCTTTCTTACCGAGATTATAGGCATCCGCGATGATATGTACCTTGGGGCAGGTCACTCTTATATGAAGGAAGTGGGTGAAGCACTTGATGATGGTTATACCCAAGAGGTTTTACCGGTACGCCCCGGCATAGTCAACCTGCAGTGTGATGTTGATCATCCAACACAATCTATGGCAGACCTTATGCATCTGATCAATCATTATGGTTCACCCGAAGCATTGCGGGGCAAAAAGATCGCTATGACCTGGGCCTATTCACCCAGTTATGGTAAACCCATGTCCGTTCCCCAGGGCATCATTGGTCTGATGACCCGTTTTGGGATGGATGTTCGTTTGGCATACCCCAAAGGCTACGGACTACTGGGAGAGGTAATGGATGTGGCAAAACATAATGCCGCTGAGTCTGGTGGACGCTTTACACAGATGGATTCTATGGAGGAAGCTTTTAAAGATGCCGATATCGTATATCCTAAAAGCTGGGCGCCCTTTCATGTAATGGAACAACGCACCCACTTACTGCAGCAGCAGGACAAGGAAGGCCTCAAAGAACTGGAAAAAGAATGCCTGGCTAACAATGCTAATTATATGGATTGGGAATGCAACCGTGAGAAAATGGATCTTACTCATGACAAGAGCGCCTTGTATATGCACTGTCTGCCAGCAGACATCAGTGGCGTTTCCTGTAAGAATGGCGAGGTAAGCAAAGACGTATTTGAGCAGTACCGGATACCTACCTACCAGGAGGCCGGTTTTAAACCATACATTATTGCTGCCATGATGTTTACCAATCGCTTTCAGAACCCCGCCGCCGTGCTGGATAAATTGATGAAGAAGAATAAAATGAGGGTGATGGGACAACAGGAACCTTGCTGAATGAGTATAGCTGGAAGCTGGAAGCTCAAAGCTGGAAGGAAGAGAAAAAATTCTATAATCATCGCGATATTGTTTGGAATACAGGCTTTGAGGTAATAACTGTAGGATGTTAATTTTTTAGGGGCTAAATTGTCAATAATGATACACTAGAATATAGTAATAAATAATAATAAACATGAATATTTACAATCATATCCCGGTCTTTTTAAGCAAACATAAAACTGCTGCCCTGTGTATTGTTACCTATACAGAAGGTTCTACGCCCAGAAAACCGGGCTCCAAAATGCTGGTGGCGGCCGATGGCAGTATCTTTGGAACAGTAGGGGGTGGTGCCATTGAGATGCAGGTGATTCAGGAGGCGAAAAATGTAATCAAAACCTTTAAGCCTCTCAGGAAACATTATGAACTGGAAGAAGATCTGGGTATGCAGTGTGGGGGTGTAGCCGAAGTTTATATTGAGCCCATGGGAAGCCCGGCCAATCTATATATTTTTGGTGCAGGGCATGTTGGTAAAGCATTGGCCTTTTTTGCCCATAAGCTCGGCTTTGAGGTAACACTTCTTGATTTTCGCCCCATTGAATTTACTGAACAGGAAAAACAAACCTACCGTTTTATCTACGGTGATTATTTTGAAAGCCTGGAAACACTGGAGTATGATGACAATACCTACGTGACCATTATGAGCCCCAGTCATGAGCATGATTTCCAACTGCTCAAACAACTGGGTAAAAAACCTTTTACCTACCTGGGTATGATTGGAAGCTCTCGCAAAGTGGCCCGGGCAAGAGAAGTGTTGATTGAGCAGGAGAAATATTTTACCCCTGAGGAGTTTGATGCCTTTGATACCCCGATGGGAGTGAAAATGGCCGCCGAGACACCTGAAGAAATTGCCGTGAGCATTTTGGCAAAAATCATTGATGTAAAAAACCGTAAATAAAGCTCTCGAATGTTCAGGTTTATCCCGTCAATCGTTTGAAGATGATAACCCCGAATAAAGTGGAATGATTAGAAGGCATGCATGCTATTGATTACTTAATCTATTTATGCTATGAGTGCAACCGACACGATAAGGTTTCTGCTGGATGGAAAGTTACACCGCATACGCTTTGATGAAAACAGTCCCATCAAGCCCAGCACTACAGTGCTTAATTACCTGCGTTCTCTGGGGAATCACAAAGGAGTAAAGGAAGGATGCGCTGAGGGAGATTGCGGAGCATGTACGGTGGTGATAGCTTCATTAGACCAGGACAATCAGCTTGTGTATGAAGCCATCGATTCATGCCTGGTATTTTTACCCATGATACATGGCAAACAGCTTATAACAGTAGAAAACCTCAAGGATAAAACCTACGGTTCCACGGGCATGCATCCTGTGCAGGAATCAATGGTCACACACAACGGCAGCCAGTGTGGTTATTGTACTCCTGGTTTCGTCATGTCGATGTTTGCGGTATACAAAAAGCACCATCAGCCCTCCAGAGAGGTTGTACTGGACGCACTGACAGGAAACCTTTGCCGCTGCACAGGATACCAGCCCATTATAGAGGCTGCAATGCATGCCTGTCAGCATGAAGGAAAAGATCATTTCACCCCTTCCGAAAAACAAATCGAAAAGACATTGCAGGAATGGCAGGAAAGCCAAGACGATTGTGCCCTGCAGGGAGGCGGACAACGTTACTGGCTGCCAGCCACTCTAACCTCGGCCCTGGTTCTTCGGGAACAGTATCAGGATGCGATAATGGTAATTGGTGCCACAGATGTTGCTTTGCGTCAAACCAAAAAGAATGAACATTTTTCGTTGCTGATAGACCTTTCAGCACTGAAAGAGTTAAAAGCTTTTCACCGCAGCACCACACATGTGGAGCTGGGGGCAGGGATTTGTCTTGAGAAAGTTAAGGCTCTTGTGGAGGAAGATTTCCCCGCTTTGTATGACATGCTCACCGTATTTGGCTCTCTGCAGATACGCAATATGGCCACTTTGGGGGGTAACATAGCCTCGGCCTCACCCATCGGCGACACGCTTCCTTTGCTTTTTGTCTTAGGTGCTCGTGTAAACCTGGCCCGTAATGGTGGCAGCAAACGCCAGTTGCCCATAGAAGAATTTATTATCGGATACCGAACCACAGCTCTGGTGCCCGGCGAGCTGATCGTTTCTGTT
>JBEPXC010000062.1:0-16909 GCA_041642035.1 Sphingobacteriia bacterium | reverse complement strand
CTTTCGGCCAAGGTATTCATTTGCTGTACTGGAAAAATGGAAAGAAGATCAAGATGATGCCGCCTCGCTCCGACAACAGCATTTCTAATTAAACCTTTTCTGACATGCACATCAGCATCAAGAAACAATAGATAATCTCCTTGTGCATGCAAAGACAGCTGATGACAAGCATGATTTTTGCCCATCCACCCACCAGGAAGTGTTTTTCCCTTAACCACCTGAAAACGGGAATCTTTCAAAGCAAACGAATGTGCTATTTCAAAGGTTTTGTCCTCTGATAAATCATCATAAACCACAACTTCCAGATTTTTATAATCGTGCACATGAATATCGCTTAAGATACTGCCAATATTTGATTCTTCGTTACGAGCCGGAATAAGAACAGAAACAAGGGGTGTTTCCTGCACTTCACCTTGCTTAAGCCACTGCCCATAATTGAAAGCTATAATCAGCAGTCGAATCAGGGCAAATATAAATACAAAAATAGCCAGATAAGTCATTGAAGGTTTCTTTGTTTTTGAAGACAGTCGTGCATGAAATTATTATATAGTTCCTCCAACTCCACTGAGGTATATCTTTCTTTAACTTCTGGACCAAAGACATACTGACTTAGTGTTGGCTTCTGATCTGCAAAATAGTCGAGCAGATGAACCACAATAAGCACCTGAACAGGCTTTTGCAAAGGCAAAAGAATCCGGTCAAGACCTTTCTCAAAAACCAACGGAAAGGTATGCTGGGAGTAAAACTTTCCCTGAGGAAAAAACAACAGCAGATTCTCTGAATTATCTAACACATTTGAGGCATACGCAAGGCTATCTCTCATACCTCTGCTTCGTTTGCGAATAGAAAAGGCACCCAATTTCCGTAAAAACATATTCCTACGCAATTGCTCATCGAGCATCATTACATGGAAACGTCTTTTCAGAAACTTCTTGTTCAATCTTAATATCCAAAAACCATCCCACCAACCGATATGATTGCAAAGCACCAGCACAGGTAAGCCTTTATCCTCAAAAGTGCCTATCGTATTTATTCTTTTGAAATGTCTTTTATAAGCATATGAAATGTAAAGATTGAAGATGGAATCAAACCATAGCGAATGTTTTGCTTTTATCATTTCTCCTCCTGCTTTCATTGTATAAAACCATGCATTACCAATAACCTTACTCATCAGTCATCCTCACAAAAGCGCTGCTCAGGTGAGCTTTATGAAAAAACAACATTCAGGATAAGAAAAAATCCCAGCTGAACAAAAAATAATGTTGAAGCCACCTTATTGGTGTATTTCAACTTTGCAAGATGAAGAATGGAAAACATAAGCAGGCTAATTAAAAACCAGGCAATGTAATTTTGCATGGGTATTATGCCTCCTCTCCAATCCCACATATCGAGTTGCATGGCAACAGGCTCCATCACCACATCATATCCTACCATTAACAATGCACCCACAAAGACCTGAATGACCCGATGGATTCTATAGCGACTCACTATTGCAAAAATCGCATATACGAGCATCAACCAGTTTAATCCTATCATAGGAGGCGTTCCCCATAGCTTAAAACCCAAAGCACGTCCGTAAGAGTAATTTCCAAATATCTCTCCCGTAAGCACCCCTGCTAACTCAAAAAAGAATCCCAACAATGCAATCAACAGGAATACTAAAACCTGTTTGATCTGCCAGGAGTTGTGCATCCAAAACATTAAAACAATACCCAGTAATATTGAAAATGGCATTAGCCCGATAAAGAAATCACGTGTTGCACCTAACCCAAGGCCTAAAGCTCCCACAGCAAAAAAAATAACAAGAAAAATATTAATTTTTGTTTCCGTTTTAGCTTGCGTTATCATTTTCAACATTTGCACATATCTTTAGCGTATAAATTTAGATTTTTCATATTGAAACACCAAAATTATAAAATGGTTTTAATTTAATTCTCGTTATCTTCCACTCATTCACAAACAAGTTATATTTTTATTTTGTTCAACTTTTTCTTCTTTTACTTGTTCTAACATTAATATATCTGAAATTTACACAAATATGGACCATCGGGTTTTAATAATCGGTGCGGGATTGGGAGGCCTGACATCAGCATTACGTCTGGCACAAAGAGGGTGTACTGTAGAATTGCTGGAGAAGCATACAAAGGCCGGAGGACGCCTTAACCAAATAAAAAAGGACGGGTTTACCTTCGATATGGGACCCACCTTTTTTAGTATGACCTATGAGTTTGATGAATTCATTAGGGATGTTAAAATTGAGATGCCCTTCACTTTTCAGGACATGGACATTCTCTATGCCGTTAATTTCAGAGGCTCTGAAAGAAAATACTTCATCTATAAAGACCTCGACAAGCTTGCTGAAGAATTTAAGGATATTGAGCCACATTTTAAGGAGAAAATGGAAAGATTCCTTAATTCCGCCGGCCGTTTTTTCCACGATGTTGAGTTTAAAATACTCAAGCGTAATTACAATAACATTTGGGACTATTTACTGGCCATGGCCACTGTCCCTCCCAAATATGCTCCCCGGATATGGCAATCTGTTTGGGATGAGATGAACAAATATTTCGTTTCACGCGAAGTAAAAGAGATCTTTTCGCTGGTAGCTTTCTTTCTGGGTGCCACACCATTCGATACTCCGGCTATATATTCGATCCTCTCTTACACCGAACTGGTGCACGATGGTTACCACAATGTAAAAGGAGGAATGTACAAAATAGTCGAAGGTTTGCTGAATGAACTTAAAAAAAGAAACATAACCATACATTACAACACTGAGATTGTTGACTATCGCGAAGAAAGCAACACCCTTAAGTCTTTTATCGATCAGAACGGAAAGGAGTGGGGAGCCAACATTTACCTGGTCAACAGCGATGCAGCATTCTTCAGGGGGAAAATCTTTAATCGTACTGATTTCAATGAGGATAAACTGGATAAAATGCAGTGGACACTTGCTCCTTTGACCTTATATCTAGGGATAGACAAGAAGATTCCCAATGTACCACTTCACAATTATTTTCTGGGTAATAATTTTGAGGAATATTCACGAAATGTATTCAAAAACTCTGTTACTTTTGATAAACCATACTATTATGTCAATGTAGTATCACGAAGCGACCCTGGGAGTGCTCCCGAAGGCCACGACAGCATATTTGTACTATGTCCGGTGCCTGATTTGCGATTTAAACCTGATTGGTCTGATAAGGATGAGATCGTTCATAATATCATCTCCGACCTTTCAGAAAGAATGAATATTGATCTTCATAAACACATTATCTCTCAAACGGTATTAACGCCGCTGGATTGGGCAAAATCCTTCAATCTTTACAAAGGTAGTGGATTAGGGTTGGGCCACAGTATAATGCAAACCGGAGGGTTTAGACCCAAAAACTTTGATGAGAAATATCATAATGTTTACTATGTTGGTGCCAGCACCATACCCGGTACAGGACTGCCAATGGCAGTGATCAGCTCAAAACTGGTTGTTGAACGAATAACACAAAATCATGGACTTATATACAGCTAATGCTTTAAACATAAGCAAAATTACCACACAGAATTATTCTACCTCATTCAGCATGGGCGTTTGGATGCTTGACCAGGAGCTCAGACCAGCTATTTATGCCATTTATGGCTTTGTTAGATTTGCGGATGAGATCGTCGACACCTTTCATGATCAGGATCAAAAATCTTTGCTACAGAGCTTTAAAAGTGACACATATCATGCCATTGAAAAAGGCTTCAGCACCAATCCTATCCTACATAGCTTTCAATGGGTGGTAAATAAATACCAGATAGAGCCGGAACATATTGAAGCTTTTCTATACAGCATGGAACTTGATCTTTACAAGACCCGATTTACCAGAGAGGAGTATCACCGATATATTTATGGCTCAGCAGAAGTTATCGGATTAATGTGTTTGCGGGTTTTTTATTATGATGATGATCAGGCATACCGTAAACTCATACATCCTGCGCGCAAACTTGGGGAAGCTTTTCAGAAGGTAAATTTTCTCAGAGATATGCTTTCCGATTATTACGAGAGAGGAAGAGTATATTTCCCAGAGGTGAATTTCGATAATTTCAATGAACAGATGAAAAGGGATATTGAAGAAGAAATAAGGCGAGACTTTGATGAGGCCTATGTTGGGATTAGAGAATTGCGCAAGGACATCCGACTGGGGGTATATCTGGCATACAAATACTACCTTAAACTGCTTGGTAAGATTGTCAGGGCTAAACCCGATGATTTACTCGAGAAGAGATTCCGTATCCACAATGGCCGTAAAGCTATTCTTCTAGGCAAATGCTATCTGCAAAACTCCCTTGGGGTGGTTTAAAAATGATCTCATCGAAGGCTCTTATAGTATTAATCAAGTTCTTTTATCTTTACTCATCAGTTCACAGCTAAATTAATTCTTAGGAAATTGAGTGCCAGTACAAAAAACAAACAGCATATTGCGGTAATTGGAGCAGGTATTGCCGGTTTAGCCTCGGCAATCCGCCTGGCAGCCAAAGGACACAGGGTAAGGGTTTACGAACAGTCATCTCATCCAGGGGGCAAGATTTCTCAGCTACAGCAAAATGGTTTTCGATTCGATACCGGACCTTCACTTTTCACCCTGCCCCAGTTGGTGGATGAACTTTTTGAAATTGCCGGCGAAAACCCTCGCGATCATTTCAATTACAAAAAACTGAATTCCTCGGGAAAGTATTTTTGGGATGATGAAACCATCATTACTGCCTGGCAGGATACCGATAGGTTTGCTCTGGAAGTGGAAGAGGCCACAGGAGTCAATATCAGAACTATTAAATCTTTCCTCGAAAAGAGCAAACGGCTCTACGATATTACTGCCGATGTATTCCTCTTTAACTCACTCCATAAGTGGAAGAACTACTTCTCCAAATCTTTTCGTAATTCCATGCTTTATGTAAATGAGCTGGACGCCTTTACATCCATGCATGTGCGAAACAAAAGATGGTTTTCCCATCCAAGGGTGGTTCAACTTTTTGATCGTTATGCCACCTACAACGGCTCTAACCCTTATCACACTCCCGCAACGATGAATATCATTGCTCATCTGGAACATAACATCGGAGCATTTTTCCCCGATAATGGGATGTACAGTATTATAGATGCCTTGTATGATCTGGCTGTAAGACTGGGTGTAGAATTCCACTTCAACCAGCAAGTCAATGAAATTGATATAGTAAACAAGAAGGCCACGGCCATAAGGATTAACAATGAAATTATACCCCTTGACACCATAGTGAGCAATGTAGATATCTGGAATTTATACAAAAACCTTTTACCCAAACAAAAAATCCCTGCCACAACCGCTAAAAGCCAACGCTCCTCCTCGGCAATAATCTTTTATTGGGGGATTGACCACCCCTTTCCCGAATTGGATATTCATAATGTTCTCTTTGCCAATAACTACAAACAGGAATTTGATCACCTCTTCCAAACCAAAACACTTTCAAACGATCCCACGGTGTATGTATTTATCAGCTCTAAAGCTGTAAAAACAGATGCCCCTGAAGGAATGGAAAACTGGTACGTGATGATAAACGCTCCCGAGAATACGGGCCAAGACTGGGATAGTATAATTCAAACGGCAAGAAGAAACATCATTGCAAGAATAAACCATGTGTTGAAAACCGATATCGAAAAACATATCGTATTCGAGCATTCCGCTGACCCCAGAAGTATTGAGAAGGAAACAGGTTCGATAGGGGGGTCTCTTTATGGCAACAGCTCCAACAATCCTTTTGCGGCCTTCATGAGACACCCCAACTTCAGGTCAAAATTAAAAAACCTCTTCTTTACCGGCGGTAGCGTGCACCCGGGGGGTGGAATTCCTCTTTGCCTGGCTTCTGCAAAAATCGTGGAAAAAGAATTCAACAAATAACCAGATCGTAAACCTTCTTTCAGCACCTAAAAGAGAACCTCCTGCATACTGAGGGTTGTTATTTAATAAAAACTTTCTTTTTAAAACTTTCCTTGCCACTCGTAAGAGAGATAACCAGAAGCTGATTGCGCCACCTGACTGCATCCAGCACCAGATGCTGGTCTCTGGGGACTGAAAACGTCCCGGAAATTAGCAATACACCGCTGATGCTGTATATCCGGTACATCCATGAACCATTTTGCTCAGGTAGTTGGAAATGCAGCTTATGGTTATGACAGAATACTTCTATGTTAAACAGACATTCAACCTCAACGGCAACAGTTTTGCTGTATGATTTCATCCCATCATAATCTGTCTGGCAGATACGATAATAATTAATACCAGTTAAGGGTTTTTCATCTGTAAAGGAATAACTCTGGCAACGAATACTATTTCCTGTTCCTGATATGTATCCGAGTTCCTGATAATCCAATCCGGTTGCAGAGCGTAAAACACTAAAATAATCATTATTGGTTTCACTTGCTGTCTGCCAGGAAAGCTCCACCTGGCTGTTAACCGATAAGGCCTCAAAAGAAAGCCATTCTAGCGGCAAGGGGTTGTAGTCGAAATTACCTCCCAGGGCAAATTCGGAGAATCCTGCAACATTGTACTGTGTAAAGCCATAGGAAGACCCGACAACCTGATGTGTAGGTGAATCTCCAGCCATAAACCATTCCGTTTCACCCTGATTTCGCTTCAGGATTCTGATTCCTTCAGGTTGTTGAATATTTCCTTCCTGATGGGCAAAAAGGGTAAGAGTAAATACCGAAGAGGAAATATTTTCCGCTTCAATGCGCCAGCACCCCTCCTGAGAAAGCGTATTGACAATTACACCATCGAAGAGTTGAGGAAGATTGCCGTAATACTTTTCAGGCATCGTATCAAACATTGCAGTTAGGGTTTTGATCTCTGTACCTGGCAATTGCCCGTCACTAAAGTTAACTGTTGCTGGTTTAGCCCCTTTAATGTATCCAACAGGAAAATGATAATCCTCGCCTGTAGTAGCAATCTGCCGCTTCAAGGTTCCAATGATATAACTTTTACTGAACAAATCATTTTCTTCATCAGCTATTATAGCTCCTGCTGCATGGTTAGACAAATACAAATCTTTATCTTCAGTGATTAGTATTCCGTTTATCAGCACAAGTTCTCCATTGATGATAAGATCATTAGATAGGGTAACTGTATGGCTATCTGTTTTATTCACGATGAGTCCATGTACAGATGGTGGAAGAGCATTCCCGCTTATCTGATTCATGCCGCCCGTAAAGCCATAAGTTGCCAGGGATGGAAAAACTCTGTCTCCTTCAACTCTTATGTTACCGTCAGATGAAGTAATTCCTTCCAGGTTTATACCATCAGGGCTTCCATACAAAAATGTGCTGTGTTTTTCCATTACAAAGGATCCCTCACCCGAAATAAACATGGTAGAGGCAATACGAAATAAACCATCTTCTTTAATGGTAAATATGCCTCCCGGTGCAATCTGAATCCTTCCTGAAGAATTACTCACATTCCTTCCTGTTACATCGATGTTATAATAAACGATACCCAGGCCTCCTCTTATAGTTTGGTTGGTAATATTATCATTGGCAAATTCAATGGTTCCTCCGCTAAGCAGATATTCTCCCTCCATTTCCGGTGATGGTTCGGCTCTGCTAGTAATGAATCTGCCCCCTGTCATGGTAAGATTGGTAAATTCGTTCCCAAATTCATGATTACTGGCATCCACAACCGCCTCTATTTCTATGGTAACAGTTCCTTTTACATCCGATGTTCTGTTGGGTATTGTCTTTATGCCACTGCCGGTAAACAGAATATCGTTATAAAGCTTTCCTGCATTAAGATGTTGATATCCGGAAGTTCCAGCCAGTACTATTTTTCCTTCCATATTACTACCCTGCCCATTGCTGTATATGCCTTTTAACCGGGGACAATAAATATCAGATCCTTCCGAAACTATTCTTTTGAAAAGATAATTCCCTCCTGTCATCACAAGATCTCCTGCCCCTTCCACATGTCGCCCATCAGAGAAATCTGCAGCCTCTAATAAAGTGCCCGATCTGATTTCCAATCTCCCCCCTATGTCTATTTCAATGCCCGCCGATGTGCTGAAAGTGAATTCATCTTCATTATTTTCCAGCTCAATAATGATGACTTTAGGTGATGATTCAGCAGGAACCGCATTGCCGGATTTCTGATTTCCGCTACCGGTGAAATGATAAATGGCTGCCTCTCCAAATATCCGTTGGGCGGTCTGAATGTTTCCGGTTGAAGCCATGGTCTCAATTCCTTCCGGATGACCAATCATAAGCGTTGCATCATTGTTAAGGATAAAAGTTCCATCTCCGTCAACCACTTGTATTCCTGCATCCAAAACAGCATCGGCTTCTATTTCCATGGTTGCTGTCGTTTCGGATCCATAACCATTAATGGTAATATTATCCTCGAGAATTAACCTTGAACCACTGCCAAGAAGAACATCGTTAAACACGGTATGACCACTGTACCGTTGAGGTAATATTCCATTGAAAATTACCTTACGATGGTTGGGTTCGAAAATACCTGTTGGTGAAGTAGCCTTTTGCCAATTGCCACCCAACTGCATATCACCATCAGTTAATAAAAGGTCACCGTTGATAAACACATCTCTCCTTACAATCAAGTAATAATGATTCCTTATTCCCATATACACTGATGAGCCGGCATCAATGCTAAGGTTGCCTTGTATAGTTAAATCAGCTCCAAAATCACTTCCATTAAGGTCAAGTTTTGTATTCCCCGATACCTGCACATGATATGGGTGGTTCCATTCAACGCCTCGCGTTTGATTAGCTCCCTGTGAATACCTCAGGGTAGAATTTTCACGAAATACAGGAGCCTCACTGACACTTCCTGATTTTAATTCAAAAACCCCATTGATCATTGTGGTTGCATTATCCAACACAACATCAATGCCCACTACTTCCATATTATAAAACTCCGTAAGGATACTACCCTTTGTTGAAGACGCCGTATTCATCACCACTGCACCGGTGTCGGCATAAAAAGTCCCCTGATTAACAAACGCACCGCCAGGAGCAATGGTAAGCCTGTAGTCGCCTGCAACCATTAGCGTGGCACCCGGCATAATCGTAATGGAGCCAACATCTGCATTGGTATTGAGCGTAACTGTATGACCCTCCAAAATATAAACCTGGTTTGCAGAACCCGGGATGGTTAAATCCCAGGTAGTCCCATCCGACCACATTCCATCACGTACAGAGGCGATGGTATTTTTATTCTGTGGTTTCGCTTGATGCACAAACAACAGAAAAAAGACAGCTAAAAGCATGTATAAGAGTATCCGTATTCGCCGGGCCTGCGAATACGGAAAAAATTCATGTCTATGTTTGACCCTTTCCATACATGTGCTTTTACCTGAAACACACTAACTCTCTTTTAAAAAGAACTGCACAACAAAAAAAAAGAAGAATAAAAACCCCATAAAATTGATGATGTATCCACACCCACACGATTTAAAAAGCGTAGGTAAATCGGATAAGAAATCAATACAATGTAGACCAGGAAAGAAGAGGAATATCTGAGTAGGAAATTAATGATATTCCACGATTAAACCCTGCTATTCAACGCTTAAAGTTACTAATAATATATTATAAACAAAACCATCAGATGTAATATTTTGTTTTTTTCACACTTAATTTTTAGTCCCTTGTGGCATAGCCCCATGAAAAAATAACACACTGCAAATTGTTACATGAGAACTCTCACTCCAGAGGTTTCCATCCTGAACAACAGGATGACTTTGTCCTCCGGACAGCGTGTCCCAATTTTTTTCAGAAAGGGAAAGTCTTCGAATCTCGTCCTTCCAGCTTTCAGCCTTGTTATAAAGGAGAGATGATTCAGCAGAAAAGAGATTACTTTCTTTTAAAAATTCCTTCGCGTATGCCAATACCTTTTGGCTGCACGGGTATGCCAAAATAACCTTCTTTTACAGCTTTGATATCTTCTATAGTATAAAAAGCATTGGGGTTGCATTTGTTAATGATAGAAATAACTTTGGGTACATGCTTGCGCTTAATGATGGTGAATAGAATCTTCACCTTACTGCCCATCACTCCCTCTGCATCTATTTGAGTAACGCCAAAATTCCTGGCACGAAGCTCATCGATAAGGGCTGAAGTATCTTTCCTCGGGATCACCCTTACCAGCACCGTACCCAGTGATAATTTCTCTTCAATAAGAATACCAATATAGTTTCCCATGGCAAAACCAGCACCATAGGCAATATACGACATGGGATTGTTGAGATGTTTCATTACCTGGGCAACAGCCAGCAACCAAATGATTACCTCAAAGAAACCAAAAAAAGGAGCAATATTCTTCAGCCCTTTGGAGACAAATATCACCCGAAGGGTACCAATACTTTGATCAAGAATGCGTGAAAGAAATATCAACAATGGCAGCACTACCCACGACCACCACATGGTATCCATAAACTCCGTCATTATCATTTTCTTTTATGTCCAGGCAAATTAATTTTTCAAAAAGCCATTCCTTAAATGCATAATTCGCTGGCTGCAGCAGATCAATAATAAATATACTCCTGGCGCAGGGTATAATTGCGCGAGAGGCCTCTGCCCCCACCATGAATAAAAACATCTGAATTCAACAGTTGTTTTTTATCATCAAAAGTCCTTTTGACACGGCTTACCAACTCCCCATTTCGATCATATTCTTCCTGGAATACAATATTACCATGATCATCGTATTGAAAATCTACCGTATTTTTTTTAGTTAAGGTTTCTTCAATAACCTGCTCCAGAAGTCCCTCACTATTTTCTTTCATTTCAACTTTCTCAACAAGCTTGCCGGCATGATCATAGGTTAAGGTTTCTTTTTTTATTCCTGAGGGATTATATTCAATGGTCTTACGTACAGATTGACCTTCTGAACCATCAAATTCATATACTTCCAGGGCGTTACCCTTTTCATCATAGGTAATTTTCTTTTCACTCATGAGCTCACCCTCGCCATCAAAAAGCTCATAGTGCGCTAGCTGCGATTGATTATATTCAAACTTCTCAACACTCTCCAAATCGCCATCAGGATCAATGGTCTCTTTCTGCCTCAGCAGTCCCTGATCATTATACTGATACGTAACGGTATCAAAAGATCCATCCGTATAATGGCGGAACTCTTTATGGATATTATTCTTGTCGTCGGGTTCATAGGTCTTATGCTCCGCGATAAAGCCATCATCTTCTCTGAGAATCTCCTCTTTAAGGAATCCATTCTGGTCATATAAAAAAGCGTATTCCTGTATAATCTTTCCCTCAGGATCATAATGGCGCTCAGCGGCTACTTTTCCGTTCTCATTGAAAAGAATGTGTGAAAAAAGATATTCACGCTCTTCAAGTTGGTTGTCAGTAGTTGATTTTAATAATAGCTCTTTCTTGTATACAATGGTTTCCTTAATGCTTGGTGCTGACATAGTGTGAGTTTTTTTATCGCAATTTATTTTATATGGTTTGAATAATGCGCTGATAACAATCCGCAAAGATAGGAAATCTGGAGTCAAATAAAGTTTCAAACAACCCAAATCATTTTAAAATAGCAGTAATCAAATGCAAATTTGTAATTCAGGCAGGGAGATAAACTTTTGTCCTGCTAAACCCGAAACAGACAACTTGCGAGAACGAGGGGAAATTATTGTTTATTCATTCATCATCTGTTGAAATTCAGCGACAAATAACCCTACATGAAATCCATCCATAAGGGCATGATGAACATGAATGGCAACAGGCATGATTTTTTTACCATCCTTCTCCATCAACTTACCAAAGGTAATCTTAGGACAACTGTCAGGAAAAGTAGTTGGAATAGAAGTTCTCACCGATTTCTATGTTGTAGCCACCAGCTAAACCCTTATACCATTTTTATATCAAAGGTCTAATATGCCGAAAGTATGGGTATATGGGATTCTGACATTAATTATGTCAAATTTTGGGTTAATGCCAGATTTTAAAGCTTTTAAAGTATTCACAGATCTTTTATCCGAAGTTACAAAATGTGTAACGCTTATATCAAGATCTGCCTGTGCAAATAATTTAGAATCATTTGGTATTATAGCCCTCGGAACAAGCTTATCCGATAATGTTCTATTAAAAGCAAATATCACATGAGCGAATTCTCCGGTTCTTTCTGCATGTTTTATATTAAAAGGAATTACCTGAATATCTTTAAGAGGCAAATCCTCGAGTTTTCCAAGAACACAATACTCAGCAATTGAAATAGTTGAAACTTTTAAAACTATGTTGTTTTCTAAAAAATACTTGTAATATGAAAGTACATTTTCATGCAATTCATCCTCATTATTCAGAAGTCGAATAAAGAAACTAGTATCAAGTAACACACTATGCTTCATAATCTCCTCTATAATTATTCATCCACTCATCCGGATCAACACCTTTCCAGTTCTTTTTTGCTTTTTCAATAAGGCTGTTGAGATATAAGGCATCAAACCTGGGATTATAATCAATTAATTCCACTAATCTCAATGATCTTGTATCAATTTCACCGGATACGATATTTTGTTTGCCAACTGCCCTAACCCCAAAGGTTTTATAAAGCATGTTTTCCTCTCGTTCTTTCAAAAATATTTCGCCGGTTTCAATTGCAAGATATCCATAATCTTCAGTATCCAGATGAATATTTGCTTTACTCTTTCCACCTGCATCTTTTAAAACTCCATAAAAATAAAATTCAGCATCTGCCCAAATACTTTCAGTTCTATAATATTTCGTGTTGGGTGAAATTTGTAACTCATAGACCTCCTTTAGCGAAGTTTTAATCTGAAACTCATAGTTTTTCTGAAAAGATAAATCCTGTATGTTTTCAATAGCACGTGCTGTTTTTAGGTCTAAAAAATCAATTGATTGATTATCCCTAATTTGACCTAACAGAGCACTAAAACCAATAACAGTTTGCATTGAAGTTTTGAAAATATGTTTTACTGAACCCTCTTGAATGTCATAAGTAATTAAAGGTCTTTCCTTTTTATTGCTGGGAAAAAGCAAATCCTCAACATTTTGCAGAAGAGAAGCAATATGTTTTATATCATAGCTATCAGGACTTAATTCCTGAGCTCCTGATTTTCCAAGTACTCTAATTTCTATGTCACCCAATTTTTCCATAAACAAATATAAGAATTCCTTCTCAACTTCGGTAATCTAATCAATATCAACAACACGGCGCCATTTCTTATAGCATTTAAGATCTTACAAGTGCTCACAATATCGAATATGAGCAGCTGTTTGCTATTGCAATCGGGCCTTTCCCAGATAAGGCAAAGGAGAAACCAGTTCAAATTCATGGGAAGTATCAATAAAGAGATTCAGCAGATTCAGGTGTCCGCTACCCACAATCAATAAAATCCTGTCTTCAGAGGTGCGGGGTATTCGTTGAATATTACGAAACATCCTTAGATTTCTGTTATACCACCTGCCCGTTTCAAAATCGACTCCGGTAAAATCACCCGGCTGCTCTTCATATTTAAAAGGGTGCGACAGGTATGTGGCCAGGCTTTCCTTAATATTCTCAGGCTTATTGATTTCGTACAACTCATCAATGATGCTGGAAACCTTCTCTTTCACAACAACAGGGTCGTAAATGGTGTCCCTGGCATTCACATAGTACTGCTCAAAATTCGCCATCCTGATGCTGTCCTGAAAAATCGCCATAATGTGGTCATAATGCATACCTTGGTTATCAATGCAGTATATCTTCTCAACATTCAATTGTTTTCCTATTCTGAATCCCAGTTGAAAAACTTCATTTTTCCTGAGCTCAAAATTACCTTCTTTGTATTGCCGGTAAAGAGAATCTATCAGAGATTGCTGGTCAGGGGTAAATTCCACCGCAATGGCTGTAGGCTTAAACTCAGCTATAGCATTGGATATGGACCTTATTTCAGACTGCCAGGGCTCATCAAGTACGGATATTTGATCCTTATCATGGGTTTTAACAACATCCAGATTGGGATAATTAAAATGAAAAACACCCAGTGTCATTACTTGTGTCTGGGGTGGGGTGTTGCCGGATGCTCCGGCTGTACTATTCAAAATAAACAATACACTGCAAAACAATAAGGATAAGGTTCTCATATACTTTTTTTATATTTGGTGAAAAGATGCATGCAAGACGGCCTTGTATAAACAAAAGTTACAGGGCGTGTGGTATTTTTTCACCAACACCATGTCGCCAGTTCGTTTGACGGGCACCTTTCCATTTTTTTACCCACTCGCCCTCGGGGCACCCTCCTTTGCTTATCGATGCAATCATTGCACAAGAAAACCCCCTCCGCCCCCTGGAAGGGGGAACTGTCGCCAGTCCTAAGTATTTTGATAGTATTTTCCCACAAGCGTCACTCTTCCCTTTCCTGGGGTGGGAATCGCATGGTCCCATAATAATTTGGCAGGCTTTCCGCACAGGTCATCCTTCCCTGTCTCTGGTAATTTTTCTGATTAAGATGGGACTGGGTCAAATAACAAAAAGAAAGAGCTCTTTATTTTACCGAACAGGTGCGAATGCCAAAGGGGGCATACAAAGGACAAAAGCCTATAAAGCTGGTAAGTACTAATATTCCCGCTAAAATTAACAATACAATACCCAAGGTTCCGGTGATGACACCAGTAAAGTATAAAACGCCAACGATTGCAGCAATGATCAGTCTAATGATACGATCTGCAGTTCCCATATTTTTTTTCATTTTCTATAACTTTTGATTTATGCATTATTGCACAACAAAGATAGTTCATGAAAAATCACTGTGCAGTGACCGTAGTCACCACGCGCTGATAATTTTAATTCCATCACTGGTTTGCTCCACTTTACCATCGGTTTCAAGTTTTTTCAAAACCCTGCTTATCACCTCTCGGACGGTACCCAGTTCATTGGCAATCTGACTATGACTCATTTTCACAGGGCTGTTGTTGCTGAAGGCCAATTTTTTCTTCAAATGTTCATACAACCTCTTATCCATCTTATCCAACAGCAAATGACCAATGGTATCCAAAAGCTCCATATATCTAAGGTTATACTGATCATAAAACAATTCATTAAAATCAGGATAATCCTTTAACCACCCGGGCAGATGCTGCACCGGAATAACAAGTATGGTCGAATCTTCTTCGGTTACCGCAAAAACCTTACTGGGAGTGTTTTGCAAAGCCGAATAAAAGGTCATCACACAACTTTGGGCAGGCTCAATATAATACAGCAACAACTCCTTTTCGTTAAAGCTTGAAAATACTTTTACCAACCCATGTAATACGATGGGCAGAACCTTTACAGATTGATCCTCCTTAAGTATTTTCGTTCCTTTGGGAAAATCTTTTACCGAGGCCTTTATGGCCATATCCTGGAGCAATTCAGGCTTTAAAAAGGAAAGAATTTTTGTGTCAAATTGCATTGGGAAATCCATTGGTTAATTCCTGATTTTGTTTTTTCATATATTGTTGAGTCCAGGGACAAAATACCATACACTTCAAACAGGTATTGCATAAGGCTACATCAATAATTTCATCTCTTGATACAGCAGCACCCCATGGCTTACCCTTAATGGCCTGAACCTGACAGACATCTTTACAAATGCTGCAATCTCCACATCCTGATGTAGTGGGACTGAATAAAATAGTTTCCAGGGGTGCACCGGTCAATACACTAGACATGCTGATGGCACTTCCATACTTCGGAGTCACCAGCAGATTGCTTTTCCCAATCCAACCCAGACCGGCTAGTCCGGCAATTGTTTTATGAGGCAGGGGTGTGATTTTTCCTTTTGAGTCATAAAACCCTGTTGATTCAATATTTCTTTCAGACTGAGAATATGCTGAATATCCTTCCGACACCAGATAGTCAGCAATATAATCGGCCAATTGATCTGTTTTCTGTTCTTTTATGTTGAATTCATCCTCACTGGATGTACGTTCTCTTTTCATTTTCTCAACATAATCAGGTGTATTGGAAACCTTGAAGAGATAATTCGGGGAAAGTAATATCCCCATCAAGATAGCTTCTTTATACCCTCTGTTTTGCTTTAGCGGCAAATGAGAGATATCTACGAACCTTACTATATCCACGCCCTTATCGTCCAATAAGGCTTTTATTCTTTTTTCTATGGATGGTTTCAACATACTAGATCACATAAATTGGAGAGTATTCCTGTGCCTGATAAACCTGTCACAGCTGCTCCAAATATCGATATTTTCCTTTTCATAAACTACAATTATCTCATTAACTCCTTTTCCTTATGGCTAGTCAGAGCTATGCTGATAATTCTGAGGTTCAATATGCACGGTCGATGTAATATTAAACTTATCTGAGATTACGTTCTCGATATCGGTGGCTATTTTATGTCCTTCTTCAATACTTAAATCGTTTTTCAACTTGATGTGAAAGGTTAGCTCTCTGTGCCCTACATAATTGTGAATATGAAAGTGATGCAAATGCAGACTCTCTACATCATAGTGATCAATAGATTTTTTAATCTTTTCAATTAATTCAGGACCGGGTTTTTCACCAAGCAGTTTATTGATCGCTTCTTTAGCTATCTCATAGGTTGCATAAAACAACATCAGCGAAATGATACCCCCAAGAATACTGTCGATCCACCAAAATTGATTGGCAAACAATATCCCGACCAAAACCACAACCGATGACAATGCATCGGTGCGGTGATGCCAGCCATCTGCCTTGACACTCACATTATCGGTTTTTCGTCCAACATAGAAAGCGTATTGTGCCAGAGCCTCCTTTGCCAGTATGGAAACAATGGTAACCACGATGGCTATGGTTCCAAACTCAGTAGATTCTTTGTTCGTGAACTGAATGACAGAATCCCGCAGGAAATCAAAGGCTATAACGCCAAGCAGAAAAGCAATAAACAAGGCTGCTAT
>JBEPXC010000061.1:0-16991 GCA_041642035.1 Sphingobacteriia bacterium | reverse complement strand
TGTGCAAACCTTATTTTACTTAGCACCAACACATCATCTTTGGGTTTAAGCACCGTAAGAGCTTCAGAGGAGCGCATAACGAACTGCGCAACGCCAACCTTTCCGGTTTTTTTGAGGGCTTCTCGCAGTAGTGCATATGCTTTTTCTCCCTGCTTCTCCGGCTCGATATAGTAGGAACGCTCGAAATAAATGGTATCAATTTCATCTTCATCAACAAACTGATTCACATCAATTGTTTTAGTCTTTTCGGGGGATGCCTCTTCAAAATCCTCATCTTCAAGCAAAACATACTGTCCATCGTAATTATAAGCTTTAGCTATATCACCATAATCAATTTCTTTCCCTGTGTTTTCATTAACTCTTTTATAACGTACACGGGACATATCGCTTGGATCAACCATATCCAGATCCAGATTGCTCGATTCAACAGCACTATATAATTTCACGGGTATATTTACCATACCAAAGCTAATGCTTCCTTTCCATATCGCTTTCATAATGTTGTAAAGATTAAGTTTTCAAAAATGCAATATCTTAATAAACAAGCTTGATTATTTAAAGAAGCCAGGATAAAGTGCAGTAGGGTAGTTTAATTTATTCTTATCCTTTCGACTCTGCCTTTGCATCGGCAAACCCACCAATTCATTGCAACAAGATATTGGGTATGCTTCTACCCAACTATCCCAAAAACACCACAGTAAATAACCAGAAGAAGAATCGACCTAAAAAAATATCCTTAGCGCTTATGTTGAGATTATATAACCAGCGAATCATCGGGCACATTGCAGAAATGCTCAGAAAAAGCATCCTGGTGAATGTAACCGTTTTCAAGGGCATGTGAAGCAGCATCCATAGTATTGTCCACCTGCAGGAAACTTGTATTGACTTTTTCCAGCCGTGAATTAAACTGTTCAATATTGGTGATGGATGTCTTAGAACCTATTTTACGTATATAAATGGCATCTATTCTACCGGGAAACTCATGGGCCAGGCGGTTATAGATAAGGGTATCTCTCTGCCCGCTGTCGCCAATAAGAATGAAGTTTTGTTTTTCAAACAAGTTTAACAGGAACTTGATATTGTTGTATTTATTTTCATGATCCCCCTGACCTGTTTTCCAGAATTTATAAATGCTGTGCTCCAGTTTTCTGAGCATAAAAACCCCTTTGGGCATGTTGTTGTGGTCAAAAAAGTTTTCAAGCAGGTCGTAGAGATTCCATTCGCTGCTTGAGACATAAAAAAAGGGATAAAAGGCGTCCTTCTCCTTACCTTTTTCCAGTGCGCAATAAAAAGTGGCTACTCCCTTGAAGGGCATGCGGGTTAGGGCATTTCTAAAGAGCATTAACTTCAGTTTTGCCCATACCCGTGTGGAGTGAGAGATAAGTACCGTATCATCAATATCTGAAACCACTATCCTTTTCTCATTGGCTGTAGCTATTCGCACCTCACCTTCTCCTGTTACCAATCCCTGGTCCTCCACGATTTCATCCAATAGCTCAAACTGTACCGTATGCCAGTCTCTCTTTAAGATGGCATCTGAAATGTGCTCTACATTAAACGTAAAAGAGAAGAAACCCAGCTCATCGGTTTCTGTCACGGCGCTCATTTCATGAAAACTGGCCTTTACCTTTACCCCGGGAATCTGATCACTGGAAAACCGCTTTATGGTGGCCAGCATGTTTCGCCATACTTTCTGCCGATCTTCGGGTTTAGTCAGTCCTTTATCTTCAATTACCATTCCGCGGATATAGACTTGCCTATGGTTACCAAAACCTCTGTATGCCAATATCTTGGGCTTCCCTAACCAACCGGCCTTTTGCTTGAGATAAATTTTGAATAGCTTGAAGGGTTTTTTAACCCCTTTATATATTGGTTTAAATAGTTTCATTGTTTAGCATAAATTTTGTTATTCAAAAAATATAATGATTCACATCAACCTGTATATCGATGAAGTCAATCTTATTTATTATAGGATGAGCGCAAATTTTATTCCACTCATTTGAATTACGTCATCCATTTTCGCTATGGATATTTAACACTATACTTTCACATATAACCCCCAGTGCCAAATATGATACAAAACATCTTATTCATCACCAATCCCACCTCACAATCCTTAGATAAGCAGGTTACGGAGGAAATCATATCGGAATTTGCCCTTATCCATAAGTTTAAATGGAAGACCTATTATACAGAAAAGGAAAATACCAAAGCCAAAATAAGGATACAGATTGAGCAGTTTAATCCTGACCTTGTAATAGCGGTGGGCGGCGATGGCACCATAAACCAGGTAGCCGAAGAGTTGCTCAACAGCCCGATCCAACTGGGAATTATTCCTGCAGGATCAGCAAACGGCTTGGCCTACAATCTTGATATCCCTGCTGTTTTCAAGGATGCCCTATACAAAACCCTGGCATCAAATCCAAAACCATTCGATGCCATCCGGCTCAATGAAACCTGGTACTGCTTTCACCTGAGCGATATCGGCATCAATGCCAGAACGGTGAAGCGATTTGAAAAAGAAAGATCAAAAGGCATGTTAGGCTACGGAAAGCATATGATAAGAGAGTTATCGGCCAAAAAGAAGGTTTTCTCCTTTACGCTCATCACCAATGGAAACAGCAAAAAATACAGGGGTGAAATGCTTATCATCGCTAATGCCCGGGCATATGGTACCGGAGCGGTAATCAATCCTGAGGGAAAAACCGACGACGGTAAATTTGAAATCATCATCATCAAACCCTATCCATGGTGGTCGATATTTAAAATCGTAACGAAAATCTTTATGGGTAAACCCCATCAATTGGAATATGTGAAAATCATCAGAACCCATAAGGCTCATATTCGCTTTAGCAAGCCTCAAGACATGCAAACAGACGGTGAGGTCATAGAAAATATTTCGTCACTAAGGGCGGTTATCCTACCTTCTGCGCTAAAAATCCGCTATTAATGGGGTTTGCATCTATTGAAGCGCCTTTTGCACGGCATAAAAATCATTGATTTTTTCTACATCGAGCATCCCCACAAAAGTGTTGTTATCCATTACGGGGGCTAAATCCAAATCGTTTTTTTTCATACGCTTAAAAGCATCGAAAAGTGTCATTTCTGCATCCAACGTTTGAATATGCTCACTCATAACGTCTCCAACCCTTCCCTGTTTGCCAAAATTCCCCAGTCCGGCCAGTAAATCATTTTTTGTTAAAACCCCCTTGTACTCGTCTCCCGATTTAACCACGAACCCTCGTCCTGGCATTTGAACCAGTTTCTTTACGGCATACTCCAGTAAGTCATCCTCGGCCAGGGTTTCCAGGTTGGTAAGTACAAGATCTCCTACCTTGCTGGTGACAAGGATATCCTGATACCTAACCATCTCATATTCTCCTTTTGCTCCTAAAAAGATAAACAGTCCAATAATCACTAAAAAAGGATTGATAAATACCCCGGCAACAATAAACAACAGGGCAAAGATCTGACCTACATTTTTGGCCACGCGGGTGGCATCTACCCGCTTCATCTTAACAGCCAGGGCAGAGCGAAATATCCTTCCGCCATCCATTGGGAATGCGGGGATTAAATTGAATGCCACAATAAAAAGATTTGCTGCCATAAGCATGACAGCAAAGTTTTGGGTGGTAATAAATTCATACTCCATACTCCCCCAGTTGACCCGGCTAAAAAAAGTCAGATACAGCCATAGCAAAGCCGCAATAATGATATTTACCATAGGTCCGGCGGCAGAAACAAGAAATTCATCCTTTGGTTTCTCGGGCATACGGGATATATTGGCCATACCACCAATAGGCAGTAAAGTTATACTATGCACCTTCCCCCCCAGCTTTATGGCCAGGAGTGAATGCCCCAGTTCATGCAATACTACACAAAAAAACAAGGTAAGCACAAAAAGCACATGCATCAGCATTTGCACCGGCTCTAAACCCTGCCGCAGAGAGATAAAAACTATCCATACGATCAGTAAAGAAAAAGTCCAGTGTACTGAGATTTCTATTCCAAAAGGCTTACCTAATTTAAGTGAATTTTTCAAAATAAAATGCTTGTGCTTTTTTATGCCTCAGGTGAAAGAATGGCACACAACAGCCGCTGCCTCAGGGCAAGGCCTGCTCCATCAGAAATGCTGTAAAAAAATAGCAACTAGAGATGGCTGTGCGTTTCTCTGTTGGCAGAGCGAAAGATACCTCCGGCATTTTTAAAGGCATCATCAAAAGAACTAATGCTTTCATAGATATTTTTCTCTAACTCCCCGGATATTCTTTTATCACCCTGCGTGCGATCGAGGGCATTAAATTGCTCATGTAGACTGGTTTGAATCTCATCGAGTTCATTTAACAAGGCTTTTGCACGGGCTTTTACATCTTCATCCGTTTCATAGGCGATCCTGTTTCTAAGATCGTACATTTTAATATGTATGTCTACAACCATTTTCTGAATGTTGTTTAACATTTCTACTTTTTCCATCGTTTCTGTATTAAATTTGACTTGGATTTGGCTTCTGAGATTGGTTTGTGTGTATTTTAAATTCAAATGTCATTCCAAAAATTTTTAGCATTGTGATTATCTATAGTTAAACGCTGTTTGTAGTACATATTGTTATCTTCAAGTAAATTTTAAGAACAAAACCATAGCGGTTATACCCTGCATCGTTGTGGGTATTGTTTGGGACAATTGTGTACTTCCTTACACATTAAAAAGAGAACTTTAAGGTTATAGGTCGAATTGTTAATCAGCATATTTTAAAAAATGAAATACCTTTGCCGCCGGTTTATTATAGCAAAAGGCGGTCAGAAGAGTAACAAAACCATGCTATATGGCCCGACAGATTGATCATGCAGCTCTTTGACCAAACTATATTCGCCCAAAAGTGATTTCATAAAGACCACATAAGAGAAAAGCTGAATAGTAGAAACCGCAATAGACATTATCCTCCTGAGGAGAAAAAGCCTAACCATCAGACCATAGCCAATCATGCCTGCTAACATTACACCAAAAACCACCTGGCAACTCATCAGGGAGTCCATCAGCGGCACCGAGCAGGATTTTACCCGCCTCAACATCAAAACGGGAATTCTGCTTCTTGCTGTACCCATGATCCTGGAAATGGTAATGGAATCGCTCTTTGCTGTGGTAGACATCTTCTTTGTAGGCAGGCTGGGTGAACATGCCATAGCTACCGTGGGACTTACGGAGGCCGTTATCACCGTCGTGTATTCGGTGGGTGTTGGGGTAAGCATGGCCGCTACGGCGATGGTTTCGAGGCGCTTCGGGGAAAAGGATTATAGAAGAGCCGGTAGTGCTGCTTTTCAGATTCTTGTTTTTGGGGCCATTGTATCTATCCTGATGGGACTGGGAGGTTATTTTTTCGCCAGCCAAATCCTCACCCTTATGGGCGGTGATGCTGAAGTGGTTGAAAAGGGCGCAGCCTATACGCGGATTATCTTTGCCGGCAACACCGCCATCATGATGCTGTTTCTTATCAATGGGGCCTTTCGTGGTGCCGGCCAACCCCACCTGGCCATGAGGGCCCTGTGGATATCCAATGGCTTCAACATTGTATTAGACCCCATCCTTATTTTTGGTCTGGGCAGCTTTGAAGGACTGGGGCTGGAAGGGGCGGCATGGGCCACAACCACAGGCAGAAGCCTGGGGGTTGTGTATCAGCTTTATCATTTATTCAATGGCAAACACAAACTGGTTATCCTGCGCGAAAACATCCGACTGCGCTTTCAAACCATGCAGAAGATTTCACGTATCGCAGCCGGGGGTATGGGGCAGTTCCTGATCGACTCTGCAGCATGGATAGTTTTAACACGTATCATGGCCGAGTTTGGCAGTGTTGCCCTTGCCGGATTTACCATTGCTTTCCGTATCCTCATGTTCAGCCTGATGCCTGCCTGGGGATTATCAGCAGCAGCCGCCACCCTGGTAGGGCAGAATATGGGTGCTGGGAAGTTTAAAAGAGCTGAAATATCCGCCTGGTTGACAGCCCGTTACAACCTGATCTTCCTGGCCATAATCACCGTTATATACCTGCTCTTTGCCAATTCACTGGCAGGCATTTTTACCGACAATCCTGATGTTAAACAAGTTGCATCACAGGGATTAAAAATCATTGTGCTGGGATACATATTTTTTGCAGTGGGAATGGTAATGGTACAGGCTTTCAATGGCGCCGGGGACACACGCACCCCGGCCTGGATCAATGTGGGTGTATTCTGGGTCATTGAAATCCCCATGGCATACCTGATGGCATTTACCTTTAACCTTCAGGAAACAGGGATATTTATAACCATTGCTTTTTGTCATAGCCTGCAGGCCAGTGTGGCCACCTGGCTTTTTCGCAAAGGCCACTGGAAAAAGACAAGGATATAGTTTCTGTTTTAATATTCGCCGGTATAAGAGGAGGTGAAAGGTGAAAGGTGAAAGTAAGAAAGGGCTGGATGCCCGAAGCTGGAAGCTGGAAGAAAGAGTTGGAAGCTCAAAGCTGAAAGCCGGAAGGTTGCAAGCCCGAAGCCCGATGCTGGAAGTTGGAGAGCAGCGTGGATCCCGAAAGCAAAGCTGTTAGGGAGTCAGACCTGCAGGTTTTCCATTCCCGAAAAAAATCGTGAAAGCTTATCCGGAAAGTCATCCTGAAATTTTTTCAGAAAAGCAAGAGTATTATCGTTCGTTTATGTACACTCTCGTGCCAAAACCGAACAAAAACACAGAAGTATCCTGTCCCTACTTTTCTTTTTAAAAACCTATATGTCAAACATATACTGCCAAAGGCATGATTTTTATCCTTTTTGTTAAAACCATCACATGATCTGACACAACCAGTTGTTGCACTCATATACCAATAACATAAATCAGAACGACATTTATTCTTTTATAAACCTCCAAAAACAAATAGCATGAAACAGACCATCGGACAGAAAATTCTTCATTCTTCATTAACAAAGATCATCATAGGGATAATCGTTTGTGTGGGGCTGGTAGCTCTCGGTCAAACAGGCATTGAGAAACTGCTTGATGCCTCAGGAATAGCGGGTGACGCGAAAAGAATTGTTTCCTCACTTTCGGTGGCAGTGTTATCAATTTTAAGCTACAGTTTGTTATATAAATATTACGAGAAAAGAAAAATTACCGAACTTTCCGTCAATAGATTTGGAAAGAATATGGGCACTGGACTTATGCTGGGGTTTGTATTACAATCGTTGACCATATTGACTATATACCTGCTCGGAGGCTACGCCATCGCATCGGTTAATCCCTTTTCGTTGGTGCTTGTACCGCTGGTCATGGCCATTTCTGCATCCGTTTTCGAAGAAATCCTGATGAGGGGAATACTTTTCAGATTAATGGAAGAAAAACTGGGCAGTTATTTGGCCCTGGGCCTATCGGCACTGATTTTTGGCTTGCTGCACATGAGCAATCCCAACAGTTCGCTAATCATGGGACTGGCCATAGCCATCCAGGCAGGATTGCTACTGGGCGCCGCCTATATCTACACCCGCAATCTGTGGTTCCCCATCGGCATCCATCTGGCGTGGAATTTCACCCAATCAGGCATTTATGGAGCAGCCACATCAGGCTATGCCTCAGGTAAATCCTTATTTACAGCCAACATAGAGGGTGCAGGCTGGCTTACCGGAGGCGATTTTGGCCCTGAAGGATCTATACAGGCTACCCTGTTCTGCCTTGTTGCCACCATTGTTTTAATGGTATTAAGTCATAAGAAAAAAAACATAATACCTTTTAGGGGTATTGCCTATAAATCAAGCAGTACAGAGGAAAATACTCCAGCAACGGCTATGGCATGAGTTTAATCTGAGTAATGACCGTTTATATTATTGCTGCCCTTTGGCCAGCAAACCGTTTTTAAATCATATAGAGAACCAATGAAAGATCCCGGTCAGCTATCGAACCAAGAACTGGGTAAATTATTCCCGGTGGCAATAGTAGATTATTGTCCGGGCTGGCCTTTGAGTTATCTGCATGAGAAAAGAAAAATCGTTGCTGCTTTTTCAGCCATCCCCAACTTTCGCATCGATCATATAGGCAGTACAGCCATACCGGGCCTGGCAGCCAAGCCAACCATCGATATGCTCATACAGATCGGTATGGAAGTTAAGCCTGAAACGATCAAAGATGCCTTGATACCCTTACACTACCATTATATCCATAAGCCAGACTCCCCGCCTCCACACATGATGTTTGCCAAGGGATACACCATGCAAGGGTTCAATGGTCAGGCGTTTCATGCACATGTAAGATATTGGGGAGACTGGGACGAACTGCTTTTCAGAAACTATCTGATTATGCATCCCGACACGGCCCGAGAATACGAAATACTTAAACGTAAACTGGCCAAACAGTTTAGAAACGACCGCGAAGCATACACAGATGGTAAAACCGCGTTTGTGGCCTGCATAAGCCAGCTGGCGAGGGAGAATTTGCAGTGAAAGCCCAAAGCCCGAAGCTGGAAGCTGGAAGGAAGAGACAAGAAGACTTTCCATTGTCCGGAGGACATGGAAACGTCTGGAATGATAGCTCTTATTTAATAACATACCCCCATTAGCATTACCTTCCACTCCCTCCCCTATTTTTCAATTTCTAATGTAAAAACGGTTTGTCAGATTAAATATCCTGATAAAATCTACCCTTATTCCCTGAACCAGGCATACCATTGTCATATCATTCCCATACCAAGTCCGTACTTAAACCGTATTTAAACCGTAAAATTACGGTTTAAATACGGTTTAAGTACGGACTTGCTTAGAACTTAATGAGGAGAGATGCCGATTTTGTCTGTCTTTAGGATGGATGTGGCTACATGAAAAAACATAAAACAGGCACTTTTTTGGAAAAACATTACTTTTACGTGCATAAATAAAACCTTCGATTATGACCTGTTTACCCCACATCAAATCGGCTCTTCACAGCTATGCCGATCAAAAGAAAAAGCCCGGCGGACTGGAACATTTCTTTCAGGTCTATCCGGGGGGATATGGAGAAGGAGATTCTTTCATCGGGGTTTCGGTGCCCAACCAACGCACAGTGGCAAAACAATATTACAACCAGATCTCTCTGGATGAGATTACCCTGTTGCTCAATGATCCTGTGCATGAGCACCGCCTGACGGCTATTTTTATGCTGGTATTGAAATTTGAAAAAGCCAAAACAGAAACCGGTAAACAAGCCATTGTCGACACCTATTTAAAAAACCTTTCGGGCATCAACAACTGGGACCTTGTTGATTCTTCTTCGTATAAAATCCTTGGTCCCTGGCTGCTGGATAAGGACAAGAAAATCCTTTATGACTTTGCCCATTCCGACCAGCTGTGGCTGCAACGCATAGCCATGATTACCTGCCTGCACTTTATACGAAACCGGCGGTACGACGACACACTCCGGCTGGGCGAAATAATGCTGCACCACCCCCACGACCTTATCCACAAGGCGGTGGGCTGGATGCTGCGCGAAATTGGCAACCGCGATTATGAGGTGGAATACACCTTTCTGCTGAAACATTACAGACAAATGCCCCGAACCGCGCTGCGCTATGCCATCGAGAAATTTGACCCCGAAATTAGAGAATTGTTTTTGAAGGGCAGGTTGTAAGAATAAATAAAAGGTTCAATTGCGATTGTTTTACCACCGCTCATACCGACTTCTATAGGAGTTTCCTATTATTGATCTGCATGCTTTTAGCTACAACACAGCTGGCAAATATTTCAGGCAGAATATTCAAATAAGACCTTTATCTGAGCCCCTGTCTAACCATCTGATTGGCATAGCCCCATTCGTTATCATACCAGCTCATAACCTTTACAAGATTTCCATCCACCACCTGTGTCATGCCACTGTCTACAATAGACGCCCTGGAGTCGCCAATAATGTCGGATGAAACAAATTCATCTTCAGCAACACCCAATATACCTTTATATTTATCGGAATCGGCCTCCTCCCTGAAAATATCGTTTATTTCATCAACGGTAACATCGCGGCTGGTAAGGAAGACAAGGTCTGCAATAGAACCCACCGGTACCGGGCAACGAATAGCTACTCCGTCGAATTTTCCCTTGACCTCGGGCAGTGCTTTAGCGGTAGCAACAGCCGCACCGGTTGATGTAGGCACAAGGTTTGCCGCACCAGCCCGACCACGGCGCACTTTTTTTGCAGGACTGTCAACGATTCCCTGAGAGGAAGTATAAGCATGTACTGTTGTCATGATGGCCTTCTCAATGCCTATTCTTCTTTTCATAATCTCCACCACAGGAGTAATGCAGTTGGTGGTGCAACTGGCACAGGAAATTATCTGCGCATCATTTCCTTCTTCAGAATTTACACCATATACTACGGTGCTAATTTCCTCACTTTTGGCCGGGGCGGATAAAATAACCTTTTTGGCCCCTGCTTCAATATGTTTTTGTAAACCTTTAGCTTCAGTGAAAATCCCGGTGCACTCAAACACAAGCTCTACCTCTAATTCGCCCCAGGGAAGCTGAGCCGGGTCTTTTTCACTTAACACTTTTATTTCTTTATCATCAACAATGATTTTCCCTTGCTGAAAACTTACCTTTTTATCATACCTGCCATATACCGTATCGTACTTTAACAAATAAACTAAATTTGAAACAGGAACAAGGTCATTCACTGCTACAACGTCAACATCATTTCTTTGCAACAGTATTTTAAGTGTTGCTCTGCCAATGCGGCCTAATCCATTTATTGCTATCTTTTTCATAAGACTGGGTTTTTAGTTGTAATAGGTTTGTTATGACAGAAATCATTCCATGGTTAAAACAGTTAACCCAATACCATTATACGTCAGATCTTTTCAGTAATAATAATTTCTCAGAATAGCATAAGTGTGGAATATGTGCACATTAATGTGGTTTAACGCCTCAGTATCTAACAAAATTTTAACATAAATATATTTGTAATATTCTAATTGTTAATCATTTAGAACAAGGTTGTTTTTTTAAGGCATGTTTTTTTCTTCCCTTACAGGCATTTAAACCTTTAAAATATAACCTATGACTTTTGTAGAAGCATTACTGGTAATTATCGCAGCCGTTGCAATCGGTTCCTTTTTTTATTTTGTGTTTAAATCTTCCGGTCCCTGGGGCACCTTCTGGACTTTTCTGTTGGTTCTTATATTAGCAGGACTGGCAGCAGAAGCCTGGATAACTCCATTTGGACCTGTTTACTATGGCATAGCCTGGATACCCACCTTATTTGTCCTGCTGCTGTTTGCTTTTTTGCTGGCTGCAGCCACTCCAACTCCAAGAGAGGAAAGAATAATTGAGGAAACTGAGACGACACGTCCCCAGGGAGAGTCAATAAGAGCCCGCAAGGAAGGTGAAGCAGCTGTTGCTGTAGTAGGTATCTTTTTTTGGTTCCTGATCATCTTTCTGGCTATTGCTGCCTCTTGGGGTTTGTTTTTTAATCACTACTAAAAAGAAAGAATATGTTTAATTTTCTTGATATTACAAAAAACAACATCATTGCTTTTAAAGCTGAAGGTGAAATAACAAAAGCGGATTACGATAGTCTGACTCCTCTGCTTAACAAAACGGAAAGGGAGTATGATGCACTCAGGCTGTATGTAGAAATTGGTGATATTAAGGGCATCACTGCCCGCGCTTTTCTTGAAGATGTAGCAATCTATTTTAAGCACATACGCCACATCGAAAAGATAGCCGTAATTGGCGACAGTCAGGCTGAAAAAGTCTGGGCCAAACTGGCCGACCCATTTACAAAGGCTGATGTGAAGTATTATCCACTTCCTGAAAAAGATATTGCAGCAGAGTGGATTGTGCAATAATGTCTTCCACCTGTGTTTGTTATTTGCCTAAGCAAAAAAAACCGACAGGATAATTAAACCCTGCCGGCAGTAATAGCTGAAAATTCTGGGTTATTGGCCCAGAAACTCTATTGTTTTTTCATTAAAGAATTCGTAGGCTTCAAACTGCACAAAGTGACCACTGTTGGGTACCATATGCAACTGATGATTGGGTAGTCTTTCGGCTCCGGAGCGGGCCACTTCGGCGGTTCGACCCGGATTGAGAAAGCGATTGGGTATCAGATTATCATACTCACCAAATAACACCAAAACAGGTTGCTCAATACTGGGCAGGAGGCTATAAACCTGCTCATCGACCATTCCTTTGACTGATTGCACTACGGCATAAGCATAGGCATCAAAATCAGTGGCATCCCTCATGGCAATGCGGTCAGTAATCATAAACTCAGCATCATCGGGCAAATTATAGAAGTTATAAGCCAGGTTAGATATAATATCTTCTACCGTGGTCAGTTTCACCCCGCGCACGGTCATCACGTCCCGAAACCACTGCTTCTGTCCTTCGGTAAAGGTTTCAAACCCGGCGGGGGCAGAAAGAATGAGCTTGTCTACCCTTTGAGGATAATATAATGCCGTGACCATCGCTATTTGTCCACCCATTGAATGGCCTCCAAGCACCACTTTACCCAACCCGAGTGCCTGGGCAAAATCATTCACTACTGAGGCGTAATAAGTCATCTTTCCACTGTGTGGGATTTTGCCTGATTTGCCATAGCCCGGCAGATCGATGGCTATTACCCTGAAGTGTTTGCTCAATTCGGGGATATTCTTATTCCATGCCGGAATATAACTGCCCAGGCCATGGATGAGAATGAGGGTTGTCTCTCCTTCTCCTTCATCCACATAGGCAATTTTCTCTCCTCCGGGTAATTCGACCCAATGGGTTTCGAACATATATTCAAGATCCATAAAACTATTCAGACTGGGCACCTGACTATATGGATGCAGGCAAACATTATTTACAGATCCGCAGCTGCTGACAATCAGAATTATGGCCGTTAAGATAAATGGGAATGTTATTTTTTTCATATTACAGAAGTTTTCTTTAAAACATTAACCATTTGTAAACTATAAATGCAGTCCAGGGGTTTACAGGTCTCACCCCCTGGACTCCTCCATTAATTGCCACGCCATAATTGTCGTCAGCACTGTCAAAGAAATCGCCCAGCCACAAATGTGCTGCATGCAGCTCAATACTCATAAATGCCCCAAGATTATAAACGATACCTGCGTTGGCTTCGAGCCCCATCATTTTGCCACCTCCACCCGGAGTAGCATTACTCATTGCAGCTGCAGTACCCATTTTAGCATGGAGTCGGTGAGGAATAATGCCTTTGGAGAAATTTGCTGTACCCCCGGCAAAACCATATCCTATATTGGAGAGATCAGCTATTACCGGTGTAAAGCGATTTACGACATTACCATGTGGGAACAACAGGTAGGCACCAGAGTTAATAAAGAAGCCTCCGGGAGCGGCCCATGAATTGCCTGAAATGACCCCATTGTAAATTCTGTCCTCCAGACCGTTTTCATCGCCGGTGGTGTACATCAGGTCAAAGGTTATCCTGTCGTGCAGGGTTTGTCCATAACGGTATCCGGTACGTAAATTGGCAGCGAATCCGTATATTTCAGCGCCTTTTCGCCATCCTGCCTGCCGCTGTACATTTACAACACCCAGATTATAATTGAAAAACCCGTTGAGGAAAAAACGATCGAGCATGTAATCGGCGTTACGTGAGAAGTGGGTACCCAGCCATACAATATCAGATTCGTATGGAGCAGAACCAAATTTAAACCGAAACACACCGTTGTATTCCGTAAGCTGGCTGTTAAGTCCCTGACCCAGTATGGATACTCCTCCTCTACCGTTTCCGCGATCACGTACATAATGAGATGTAAGAGCAGCTTTCCAGAGTTTGTTAATATTTCTTTCATACTGAAACTCAAACATGTTTACATCATCATCTTTGAATATTTCATTTTCATAGAGTTTAAAGAATCCAGCTTTAAATCTGTGGAAATCGGCATTGCGGTAAAGGGTAATTCCTACGGCATGAGTACCGAAATAGGTCATCCGGTAACCATTTTCGAGCATTTTGTCTGCCAGGGTACGGTAAGGGTTATAGGGGTTATCAAACATACGTTGCAGCCCCAGGTTGATCATCCAACCGGGTTTGGGAATCAGCTCAAGTTGTATGTTCTGTGTTTGAATATTCACCTGGTGACCTGATACAGCACCTCCCTGGTTGGGTCCGGCACCGTAGGAAACATCCCCCCATGTCCAGTCAATCTCAAATGCGGCCCTTAGAATTGCCCTACCATCAAAAAGATGTGGCTGATAAATAAAAAACGGAATTAATCGCTGCTCAACATAAGCTGTTGTTGTAGTATCGCTGGTGGTGACCGTATTTCTGCCAAACATCCGCCCCAATACCTGACCCCGCAGAAATTCATTCTGGGGATAAAAATTGGAAGATACTCCCTGGTTGATGTAGAAAGCGATGAATTGAAACTGCTTGTTTGGCTCACCCGGCACCTTGGTATCGAACACTCTTCCCCCGGGCTGTTGTGCAACCACCCCTGACAAGGCTACATATAAAACAAGCCAGAGCATCAACAAAAATGTTTTCTTCATAAGGTGGGTTTTGTAATTATTTGGTGTGGTGTATTTATACCGGTAGTAATTGTAAAATCACTACCGGTATATGAAATAAACAGTGTGGTCTTATTGAGTAACCTCAACAAATTTCTGAACATTAGCTTCTCCCAGAGCCCCTCCATTAGAGCTACCAAAACCTGCCTCTGCGGTAGGTGCAGTACCTACGGCGGGGTTTGTCTGAACCACCTCGTAAGTAAGTTCGCGTGGTGCTCCCGGGTTGACAGTAATCTCAAAAATTCCCTCGCTGGTAACTGCAGAAGGAACACTCTGAATCAACTCAATGTTCCAGATTTCACCTACGCCTGATTTGGTTTGTGTATACACCCCGGAATAGGTGGTTTCAACATCCTCTGAAGTATAGGATTTCACCAGATAGGATCCGTTTTCATTAAATTCTGCTGTAATTCTTGTGATATCAAAATACTGAACCAGCAAGGGAGCAACATTAGTACCCTCAGAAACCCAGTTACCAACAATTCCTTCTGGTACTTCAACATCATTTTCATCATCGTCATCATCCTTATTGCAAGCTGTAAAACTCAACATTGCTGTGGCCATTAGCATCAGCAGCAGGGAAAATACATTTATTTTTTTCATAATGGTAATGTTTTAATTGTTAATAAATAATAGATTTGAAGTGGTATAAAAAAATTCTTATGTGTTATCAGGAAGAATGCTGGAAATTAAAATTACTATTAATAAAAACTACCTGTTTTTTGAATCAAAAGTGGACCGGGTTGACTTTCCAATGACAAAGCATAATAAACTGCGCATACAATTTGACATTCAACCCATTACAATTTAATAAAACATCATTGACTACTTACCCCATTTGATAACATTTGCGCCCCAGGCATAACCAATACCGGCAGCAATCATCGAGACAATGGTTCCGTCTTTTACCAGTCCCCGCTCAACACCCAGATGAAGTGAAAGAATCTGATCAATTTGCCCTATATGTCCATAGTCTTCAAGATAAATACTCTGGTTTTGCCTAATTCCCAGTTCATTCAGCAACCAATCATTCATTGAGCGTTTGAAGTGCAGCACTGCCAGGTAGGACATCTCCGACCTGGCGATACCACTTTTCCCGAATGCCTTTTCGATACATAGCATCCAGTTTTTCATAGAGACTTCATTGAGACGATCCTTCATATGCTTTTCATCAAAAACACGCAGGGATTTATAGGCTTTGGAGATATTATCGCAGGTTATAGGATTTTCAGTTCCGCCAAACTCAACACCAACATCGCGTGCAAGGCTTCCATCGGTCATGATGTGTGTACCCAATAACAGATTTTTTCCCAGGTTCTTTTTTAGGATGATGGCACCTCCGCCCGCTCCAAGGTTATACATAAAAGAAACAGAATTGTCGGTATAGTCAATAAAATCGCCGTTGCGATAACCACCAACGATCATTACGGTCTTAATATCTGCATCGGCAATCATCATATCTTTGGCCATTTTAAGGGCAGCAACAGAGGTACCACAACGTTGCTGAATATCAATAGCCCAGGCATTATGCGCACCAATTCTTTCCTGGATGTATATCCCTGAAGTTGTGAGAGGATATTCTTTCCACTCTTCACCAATGCAAAGAATAAGATCTAACTCTTCGGCATTTACACCTGTATTCTTCAATACATCCAGGGCAGCCTTAACCCCCATTTCCTGTGTTCCGTCTCCCGGTCCCGGAACAGCTTTCTGCCGTATGCCAAGTTTTTGTACCACGGCCTGCTCACTCCAAACACCTCCGGTAGCCTGTGAGAGCTGTGCTGCAGTAATATGGGTAGTGGGAACATATACACCTGTGCCTGCAATCCCAACATGAATGGTCTCTGGTGAAACTGACATAATATCCTGTTTTTTAGTACATAAATAAATTACTCCCAACAGCCAGTCCAGCGCCCGAAGCCATAAACATCACGGTATCCCCTTTTTTTATCTTTCCATCCTGGATGGCGTGATGAAAAGCCATTGGGATACATGCCGATCCTGTATAGGCATATTTATCCATCACAAAACAGGCTTTATCAATGGGCTGCTTTAGCTCCTCCATCACTTTCTCAATAACCGACCTGTTGATTTGGGTGAATACAAAATGATCAACTTTACTGATTTCCATTTCGGCTTTTTGCAATAACCTGTTGACAACCATAGGCCATAACCGTACATTTCTATCCCCTGGCAATGGTTGCAGATTGAGCAATCCATGTTTGTTATTCTTTAACGTTTCTTCAGTAACGGGATTACGGCTACCGCCGGCATAGATACCGATGTAATCCCATTGCGTACCATCCGCCAACAGCTGCCCGTTAATATAAGCTGCCACAGGATTTCGCTTCAGCACCACGGCTCCTGCCCCATCGGCAAAAATTGAATATCCGAAAGCATCATCCGGCCGAATAAAAGCGGGCATATTGTATACTCCGATAACCAGGGCATAGTTAATGGAAGAATCGGTTGCCA
>JBEPXC010000060.1:0-17350 GCA_041642035.1 Sphingobacteriia bacterium | reverse complement strand
CACCGAAAGATTGTTATTGATTTTCTGTTTTATAGGCTTCAACAGCTTTTTTTACAGAACCGTATTTTAGCAACAATTCTTTGGATTCTTGTTCGGGAAGTTGAAGCTCTTCCATGATCATACGCGTACCGCGAATAACTAGTTTTTTATTGGTTAACTGCATGTTTACCATTTTATTTCCTTTCACCCTGCCCAGTTTAATCATCAGGGTGGTGGTAATCATATTGAGCACCATTTTCTGAGCTGTACCTGCCTTCAGACGAGTACTCCCGGTAACAAACTCCGGTCCTACAATCACTTCAATGGGATATTCAGCTACCTGGGCCACTTTAGAGCCGGGATTGGAGGTTATGCAGCCGGTAAGAATACCATTTCCCCTGGCCAGTTTAAGTCCTCCCACCACATAAGGGGTGCTACCCGATGCCGCGATTCCGATTACGGTATCCAGTTCATTAATCTTGCTGTCTTTTAGTTCCTGCCATGCTTTTTCGGGATCATCTTCTGCCGATTCCACGGCTTTGCGCAAAGCAACATCACCTCCTGCTATCAGACCAATAACCAAAGTATCGGGTACTCCAAAGGTAGGAGGCAGCTCTGAGGCATCCAGTACCCCCAGCCTTCCGCTGGTGCCTGCACCCAGATAAAAAACACGCCCGCCCTTACACATTCTCTCCAGAATCAGTTCTACCAAAGCTTCTATCTGGGGCAATGCATCCTGCACTGCCTTGTGTACCTTGGCATCTTCCTGATTGATGGATGTGATCAATTCATGCACCGACATCCGCTCCAGGTTTTCAAATTCGGAGGGAGATTCGGTAATGCTTAACGGGAATTTTTTATTCTCTGATTCTGACATGGTATGATTTGTTCAATGGTTAAACTTTCTATGATATCGACTCATGATATTTTATCAACCCTTCCATAGGATTACAGGTAATGTTGCCAACTCTGAATCCTTCAGCTTTGGCTGCCTCTTGTAAAATATCGCTGAAATACCAGGCAATGCTTCCGGTAAAATGCACCGGCAGTTCGGTAGCGTGATGGTATTGCGATATGTTTCGCCTGAAAAACTCCTGGAAACTACTCTTTATAAGGTGTTGCAATGCGGGCTCCTGCTTATGTGTTGACAGGAACCTTGTAAAACCAGCCATAAACCTGTTGGGATAAGGCTTACGGTATATATTCTCAATGATTTCGGCGGGGCTAAACGAATAGGTTTCGAAAAACAGTTTTATCAATGATTGAGGAAGCTGATTTTTTAACACATCGGAAAGCAGCTTACGACCCAATACAGCACCACTGCCTTCATCGCCCAGAATGTACCCCAGAGGTGATACGTTTTGTCCTATCGTGTTGCCATCATAAAAGCAGGAATTTGAACCCGTGCCCATGATGGCTGCAATACCGGCAGATGTACCACACAGAGATTGTGCGGCAGCGAGCAGATCGCTCTCTATTAAAATATTTTCAATGCCAAAAAAAACCCTTAATGCATTTCTTAACTCTTGCTTCTTCGCATCATTGGCCGCACCTGCTCCGTAAAAAAAAATGCTGGTGATACCCCTAACATCAAGTGTAAATTCATTTTTAAGTGTTGTAACAATTTCTGAACTTTGCTGAAAGAAAGGATTGATTCCTGCTGTTTCACAATCAGTTTTAACAACATTTGAATCAGCAAAAAGGTGCCAGCTGGTTTTGGTAGATCCACTGTCGGCAATTAGCTTCATAGGTGCACAGTTAATAAGTGTTAGGTAAAGAATAAAGTTTTTAATTCATCTGTATTCCCTGAACTAAAACTTTTCTCACCTTGCAAATGTAAAAATAAAACCATAACATTAATAATTATTTTTAATAACCGTAAAATAAATTTTCATTTTTTAAAAACTTATCCATACTTTTGAAAACCGATCCGGCAAGGCATTGGTTTAATTGTTTTATAGTAAAACCTCTAATACAATGTATATAAGGCACTTTTTATTCTCCTTAAGCACCCTTATGTTTCTGATTCTGTCGGGCACAGCAACTGCTGATACAGGCAACTCAGATCCTCGGACTGAGAGAATGGAAAGAAAAGCAATGCGTAAGCTTAAGGATGCCGACCAGTTTTTTTCTCCCTGGAAGCATCTGGGTATAGTAAGTATTGATAGTGTAAAAGTTCAAAGACACAACGAACATCTTTTTATCTACTTCAGCCCCACTCTCACGCATATCCCCATCAGATATCCATGGTTAATCTCACTGGAAACTCATTTGAAAAACCAACTGGGCTGGAGATTTCGTAAGTACGATATAAGCATGATGGCCCGCGACAGAGAGCTACATGAATTTATTCCCAATGCGTTGCGCCCCGAACACCTTACCGCAGACAGCAGCAGAATCAGAATACGCCCAACCCATAACGAGCCCCTGGTAAAACGAATAACGCCTGTTGTGTTTGAAAACGGTCTTTCAGGAAACCATATTGCCCTTTGGCACAGCCATGGGAAATATTATAATGCAGTCAAAGATCGCTGGCAATGGCAAAGAGCACGATTATTCACTACAGTTGAGGATATATACCCTACAGAATATGTATTGCGCTATATCACTCCCATGCTCGAAAATGCAGGTGCTCATGTTCTTTTGCCACGCGAAAGGGACATACAGACTCATGAAGTTATCGTTGACAATGATGCATCAACAGGTGATTCCGAGCTGATTCAGTTGCATGGAGATGCCATTTGGAAATCGCAGGAAGAGGGTTTTCAAATAACCGATACCCTGTTCAATGGGGATAATCCCTTTTACAAGGGCAGCCACCTTAAAGCACCGGTAAACAGTGGTGCCTCTCTTGTTTACGTGCCCGAGATACGCGAAACAGGAGATTATGCGGTCTACATATCCTGGGCAAAGGCCGAAGACAATGTACCCGATGTTGCTGCTACCATAAACTACTCAGGCGCAAGCGCCTCCTTCAGCCTCAATCAGCAAATGGGTCATTCTACATGGATCTACCTGGGCTCCTTTCGCTTTACAAAAGGAAAAGATGCCTCAGAAGGCAGCCTGATCCTATACTCCCACTCGGCACATGACGGGCATATAACAGCCGATGCCGTAAGATTTGGTGGTGGAATGGGTAATGTGGCCCGAAGACCTGCCCTTCAGGTTCTCCCCAATCAGAAATCCATTGATGACACCGGTAAGTCAATGTCACCACAAACCCTTACAACAACCCAGACCGGAGAAATCCGCTGGAAGACCAGCCAAAGCCCACGATTTACCGAGGGTGCCAGATATTATCTGCAGTATGCCGGCATGCCTGACACCTTGGTTTATTCATTCAATGAAGGAAAGAATGATTACAACGACGACTATATGTCGCGTGGCGAATGGGTGAATTATTTAATGGGAGCACCCCTGGGCCCCCAAAGGAAAAGAGATGTGCAGGGACTCAATATACCTGTGGACCTTTCTCTTGCCTTCCATACCGATGCGGGCATAACTCCGGGAGATTCTGTCATTGGCACACTTGCTATTTACAGTGCAGACCGCGACGAAGGTATTTTCCCCGATTCGGTCTCCAGGCTTGTAAGTCGTGACCTCTCCGACCTGGTGCAGGAACAGATCGTATCCGACATCAGAAATCTCTACAACCCCTCGTGGACCAGAAGAGCACTTTGGGACAGGCAATACTCAGAAGCCTGGCGCCCCAATGTACCCTCTTTATTGCTGGAGCTGCTCTCTCACCAAAACCTTGCCGACATGCGTTTCGGATTGGAGCCACAATTTCAGTTTGATGTAAGTCGTGCTATTTACAAGGGCATTGCCCGCTTTCAGGCCTATCAGGAAGGGCGTGAGGCTGTCATACAGCCTTTGCCTCCACAGGGAATGAGTATGGAAAAGGTGGGCGAAAAAACCATCAGGCTTTCCTGGATGCCCACACATGACCCTCTTGAAGCTTCTGCCATGCCAGAGGCCTATATCGTATACACCCGCGAAGAAGGAAAAGGATTTGACCAGGGAATCCTTACCCAGGAACCTTTTATTGAAATAGAATTGCCTCAATGGAACACCATTTACAGCTTTAAGGTTTCTGCCACCAATAGTGGAGGGGAAAGCTTCCCCTCAGAGATATTGTCTGCAGCCATGGTTCCCGGACAGGCTAAAATGGTATTAATAGTAAATGGCTTCCAAAAGACCAGCGGCCCCGGCACCTTGCACGGAAACGACATAGAAGGTGTGGAATGGTGGGACAACCATGCCATTCCTTATATATCTTCGATAAGTTATACGGGCCAGCAATACGACTATGATCGCAATTCCCCATGGCTCGACGACGACAGCCCGGGTTGGGGGGCAAGCTATGCCGACTACGAAGGCAAAGAGGTAGCCGGAAATTCATTCGACTATCCATACATCCATGGCACGTCTGTTCGCAATGCCGGGTATTCGTTCATCTCTGTCAGCAGAAAAGCCTTTGAAGAGAATCCACTTCAAACAAGCGATTTCCATGTAATCAACCTTATTATGGGAAAACAAAAAGGTGCTGCCGGACTGTTAGACCCCGACAATATCCACTACAGGGTATTCACTCCCTCCTTAATACAACGGCTGAAAGATTACGCCAACTCCGGAGGAAATATCATAATCACCGGGGCTTACATAGGTACCGACAGCCAACTGTACAAAGACACCACAGCCATCGATTTCACCAAAAGGATTCTTGGCTACAGTTGGCGCACCGGACGCGCTACCAACACCGGAGACCTTCAGGTAACAGATGCTACAGCCAATATGCTTCCCGAGGAACTGGAATTTGCAACCACGCCTAATCCGGAAATCTATCATGTGGAAGCACCGGATGCCATTGAAGCAGAGGGAGCCGGAAGCCGCACAGTATACAGATACAGAGTAGGAGCAACAAGTGCTGCTGTTTTTCATACCTCTGCACACCGGGTATTTGCAATGGGAATACCCTTCGAAACCATAACGGATGCAGAGCAAAGAGACACATTAATGGAAAGGATCCTGAAGCTTTTTGAGTAATGACCAATTTGCTAAAAAGAAAAAGCAGGCTGGTTTCTTTTTGCACGGAGCGTTAAATTGAGCCAGCACTATAAGAGAAGAAAAGAAATAAAAATAATATAAATTATTAATAATCAACATCTATGACTAATCAAATTACCTGTTTTCTGCCTGTGGGGGACGCTAAAGACATCCAGGCAACGCTGAACGAACTGTCTGCCATATCACTGGTAAAAGAAATATTCATCATTGGCAAGAGCTTGCCTAAAGACCTGGTATTGCCTCAAAATACAAGCCTTTCGGATATTGAAAGCCTGCAATCTACTGCAGGGGTAAAGAAAATGGCTGAATTGTCCAAAACGTCTTATACATTGATCTATACCAAAACCCTCCCCCTGAAACTGGGAGCATGGGCACTGGAGAGAATGGTGCAGGTAGCCCAAAACACCGATGCCGGCATGGTATATTCTGATCATTATGAGCAAAAAGAAGGAGAACTCGCCCCCCTCCCTGTTATTGATTACCAGGAAGGCAGCCTGAGAGATGATTTCAACTTCGGATCTCTTATGCTTTACAGCAGCCACTTCCTGGGCCGTGCAGCCTGGGATATGACAGTAGACTATAAATTTGCTGCCCTGTATGATTTGCGACTGAAGGTATCTCAGCAAAAACGCCTCTTCCGCCTGCCCGAATTTCTTTATACAGAAATGGAAACAGACACCCGCAAATCAGGCGAAAAAATGTTTGACTATGTAGATCCCAAAAACAGGAAAGTGCAGATTGAAATGGAAAAAGTATGCACCCAGCATCTTAAGGATATCGGCGCATGGCTTAAACCCGAGTTTCCGGAAGTAAAATTCAGTGAGGCAAAATTCCCCGTCGAAGCATCGGTAATCATCCCGGTAAGAAACCGTATCAAAACCATCGAAGATGCGGTCAGATCTGTTTTCAGTCAGAAAACCAGCTTCGACTTCAACCTGATTGTGGTTGACAACCATTCTACCGATGGCACTACCGAGTTGCTGGGAAAATTGGCTAAAGAAGATCCACGGCTTATCCATGTCATCCCACAACGCAACGACCTCGGTATCGGAGGGTGCTGGAATGAAGGTGTCTATCACGATCAATGTGGAAAATTTGCTATTCAGCTTGACAGCGATGATTTGTATATTCACGATAACGTCATACAAACTATCGTAGATGCATTCTATGAGCAGAATTGTGCTATGGTGGTAGGCAGCTATCAAATGGTCAATTTCAAACTGGAAGAAATACCTCCTGGTCTTATTGACCATAAAGAATGGACTCCTGAAAATGGACGCAACAATGCCTTGCGCATCAATGGACTTGGCGCTCCAAGAGCTTTTTATACACCCGTTATCCGCGATATCCGTGTACCCAACGTTAGCTATGGAGAGGATTATGCTTTGGGACTGGCCATTTCACGCAATTATCAGATTGGCCGTATATACAAGCCCCTATATCTGTGCCGCCGTTGGGATGACAATACCGATGCCTCATTGGATGTGGTTAAAATGAATGCCCATAACACCTACAAGGATCGCATCCGCACCATCGAATTGCTGGCCAGAATAAACCGCAAATAATTGCATCATTACATTGCTAAAATGCAATAAAATCAACTTATCATACCACTATGTTACAAGAAAGTGTAAATCAACTCCTCAGCCAGCAAACCAGCGAATGGGAGCTGGCACAAAAAAACTACCTTGGTCTGGAGAAGGCTCAGAAAAAGCACTTCACCTTCGAAGGGCATATCCAGATAGGTATACAGTTTAATGCCGAAAGGATATATTCCTCCGCGGCAAAGGTAGATGCCAAATCGATCAGCGAACGGAAATGTTTTTTGTGCCTGACCAATCTGCCCAAGCAACAACGTATGGTAGAGTATGGAAAGGAATATGTTATTCTGGTAAACCCCTTTCCCATATTCCCCCGTCATCTTACCATACCCCTTCGTGAACATACAGACCAATTCATAAAGGGTCGCATGCACGATATGCTTTCACTGGCAAAAGATTTACCCGATTATGTGGTATTCTACAACGGGCCCCGTTGTGGCGCCTCAGCCCCCGACCATTTTCATTTCCAGGCCGGCAACAAGGGTTTTATGCCCATCGAGAAGGATTACAACAGGGTATCTAAAACAGTGATTAAGGGAATGAGTAATTGCCGCACCCTCACCTTCGACAACTACCTGCGTCAATGCATTATCCTTGAAGGCAATGATGCCGATATTCTGACCACCTGGTTTGAACAGCTTTACGGCATTATGCAGGGGATGAAGCAACAGGAACCTGAACCCTTGCTCAACATCCTGGCCAGCTGGTCGGGAAACAAATGGCAGCTGTTTATCTTCCCCCGTAAGCTGCATCGCCCATGGCAGTTTTTCGAAACCGGGGAAAAGCAGATTCTTCTCAGCCCGGCATCGGTAGACCTGGGGGGCATGCTGATTACGCCCAGAGAAGAAGATTTTCAAAAGATTACTCCTTCAGATATTACTGATATCTTTGAGCAGGTAAGCTGGGATGAGCAAGACTTTCTATTCCTGACCCAGGAATTTGCTAAACAATAAAAACACAACGGAGATGGCAACAGCTTCTATTATCCAACAAGGATGGCCTGCAGATTTCGATGCTATGGCCAGGTTTCTTACCAGCAACTGGGATTACGATACCATCAGCCCTGAGCTGTTGGAAGAAAAACTCCTGTTGGATCCACTTGCCGACCCGGAGCTTTGTTTCACTTCCATGGCCAATGGTCAAATAACAGGTTTCCTTTTCTGCGTAAGAAGATCCATACGTGGGCAGGAATTTGGTTATGTAAAACTCATGGCCGTTGACAAAGCCTATAGAAGACAAAAAATAGGCACCCGCATGTACCACATGGCAGAAAAGCTTCTTCAGGAAAAAGGAGCCACACACATACGCTGGTACGATGTTCCACTCAACTATTTTATGCCGGGCCTTGACCCACGCTATACTGAGGCCTTTTGTTTTGCACAAAAGCACGGCTTCAAGCAATTCGGTGAAGCCATAAATATGCTGGCAGATCTATCAGCCAAAGATTGGTCAACCAGGGAGGAAGAAGAAGCATTAAAAGCTAAAGGAGTGGACGTGCGTCGTGCCACTACCGAAGATATTCCGGCCATAAAAAAATTGCTGGAAGCTGAATGGCAGCTATGGAATAACGAGCTGGATATGGCCATGAAAGATAATCCGCCCTCAGTACATATCGCTTTTATAAAGGGAAAGCTCAGAGCTTTCTCCATTCACAATGGCAACAACAAGGGAACAGGATGGTTTGGCCCCATGGGTACCCATCCCGACATGAGAGGACTGGGAATCGGGAGCATCCTGCTCAAAAGATGCCTTGCCGATCAGCAGGCACAGGGACTCACATATTCTGTCATCCCATGGGTAGCACCGATCGCTTTTTATTCACATTATGCCGGGGCAAAAATTAACAGGGTATTCTGGAGAATGGAAAAGAAGCTGGTGTGATTCATTTAGAGCAAGAAAAAAGAATAATCAGGAAGATACGTTGCGGTTGATTATACACATTTTATACACTTATATTATGCAGGCAAAAATTCAGGTAGGCATCATGTACGCTCCAACAATAAATGTTGCCTTGGAAGGTGTTTTTACAGACAAGGAATCGGGCCGGAAATTTACTGGTGAAGGTTTGATAGAGAAGATTGCTGAACATGAAATATTATTTACCATACAGGGAGAATCATTCCGAAAACCTCTTCCCTTCAGACTGGACCCTGATGATCAGAATCAGGGTATATTTGAATTGAAGAATGTAACCATCGGTATAGATTTTCATTGGGAGCGCAAGGAGAACCAGCGTTTTCGCGGTAGCCTGAAGGTCATTGCTGAAAACGACAAGCTCACCGCCATCAATGAACTTCCTCTTGAAGAGTATCTGAAAAGCGTTATCAGCTCTGAGATGAGCGCTACGTCCTCCGAAGAACTACTTAAAGCACATGCAGTGGTGTCGCGAAGCTGGTTGCTGGCACAAATTATCCAGGAAAACAAGGTCCGGGGAGGCACTTCGCATTCATCAGGCTATGACTCAGAAACAGAACATATTCGTTGGTATGACCGTGAAGATCATGCCAATTTCCATGTGTGTGCTGACGACCACTGCCAGCGTTACCAGGGTATTACCAAGTCTACCACAGAAGCGGTAAACAAGGCTATTGATGAAACCTTTGGCCTGGTGCTCGTTTACGATGGAGAAATCTGCGATGCCAGGTATTCAAAAAGCTGCGGCGGAATAACAGAGGTATTTGAAAATGTATGGCAACCCATTAATCATCCTTACCTGGCCAAGCTTATCGATAACGATAAAGAACCAGAAGGTTTCGACACCAGCCTCGACACCGAAGAAAAAGCCCACCGATGGATTACTCATAGCCCTGAAGCATTTTGCAACACCCACGACAAGGAGATTCTCTCGCAGGTACTTAATGATTACGACCAGGAGACACAGGATTTCTATCGCTGGAAAGTAGAATACTCCCAGGATGAGCTGCAACACCTGATGAAGACAAGAATAGGGCTCGATGTTGGCCATATCGTAAAATTGATCCCTGTTGAAAGAGGGGTGTCAGGAAGACTCATCAAGCTAATGGTTCGTGGCACCCATAAAACCATCACAATTGGTAAGGAACTTGAAATAAGAAAGGCCTTCTCCAACTCGCATCTGTATAGTTCGGCCTTTGTAATTGATACGGAGAATTCAGTGGACGGTATTCCCCAAAAGTTTATCTTTACAGGCGCCGGATGGGGGCATGGCGTGGGCTTATGCCAGATAGGCGCTGCCGTAATGGGTGCCAGAGGCTATACCTATGAGCAGATACTCAAGCATTATTTTGTTGGTGCTGAGCTGAAAAGGAGATATTAGAAAACAATTTGTTTTTGTGTAAAATATACCCACTCATTACAAAAAAAATAGAACTACCTTATACATTACAATCTTCTTAAACAACAATCAAAGCGTCTGGAATTTCTTATGATTATGTATATTGCTGATTGATCATTAATAAATTAACAATAATCTGATGAAGAGCGTAAAAACCAAATCTCCCTGGAGCTGGGTCCCCACCCTTTACTATGCACAGGGCATCCCCTATGTTGTGGTAATGACGGTATCAGTAATCATGTATAAGCGACTGGGCATATCCAATACCGATATTGCTTTGTATACCAGCTGGCTATACCTCCCCTGGGTGATAAAACCCCTTTGGAGTCCATTGGTAGATTTGTTTAAAACCAAGCGATGGTGGATTGTCAGTATGCAGCTTTTAGTAGGCGCAGGGTTGGCAGGCGTTGCTTTTACCCTGCCCATGGATGCTTTTTTTCAATACTCCCTGGCCTTTTTATGGTTGCTGGCGTTTAGTTCGGCCACACACGATATTGCTGCCGATGGATTTTATATGCTTGGCCTGAAAGAAGGCCAGCAATCCTATTTCATAGGGATAAGAAGCACTTTCTATCGCCTGGCCATGATAACCGGCCAAGGATTACTGATTATCCTGGCAGGGTATTTCGAAGTGTTTACCGGACAGGAACCGGTGAAATTTTCGGTAACTGCAGATCCTCAAAGCACCCAACAAAGACCTACCCTTGAGTATACCAATGGGCAAGTTACCGATGAGCTTACCTTTGTATTAACTCAATCTGAAGTGGTGCTGTCGACCCAAACCATACCTAAAGAACAGGCAGACAGCATCAGAGAGCTTGTAAAAAACACCAACCTGGCCAATGGCTTTACCAGGGAAGAAAGAACCATTGAAAAGAAACAGTCGGGCTGGTCAGAAAATGTTTCAAAACCTCTGGGTAGCTGGCTCAAGGATAAGATAGGCAAAGAAGAAAGAGTAGACACCAGACTGGACAACTACCAGGGGAATATGGCCGTTGTTGGAGTAAAGCTTCTGGGTAATCTGGAAGAAGGCAAGGAAATTGTGCTCAACACCACCTTCAAAAGGGGGGACGGAAGCATCAGACTCATCGGTGGCGAAAGGTTGGTCTTCACAACGCAAAACCAGGATCAGCCGGCATTGCTTGTGGTGCAACTCGATCCCAAACTCGACAGTGAAGCATCAGCCTCTTTTGAAGGTCGTTCGGGGAATATCCCCCTGGCATGGACCTTAACCTTTGTAATACTGGCCGTATTGTTCCTGTCGTTTTTTGTTTATCACAAATTTGCCCTGCCCCATCCTCCATCAGACATCTCTACAGCCCGTGAAGGCCGTGGAGTTTTCACGGAGTTCTTTCAAACCTTTGGCTCTTTCTTCCGCAAGGCCAATATCGGTCCTGCTCTGGCATTTCTGCTGTTGTTTCGTCTGGGAGAGGCACAACTGGTTAAGATGGCTTCACCCTTTCTGCTGGACCCAAGAGGCATGGGAGGCTTAGGCTTAACCACAGGGGATGTAGGACTTATCTATGGCACCATTGGCATCCTGGCATTAACATTCGGAGGAATCCTGGGTGGCTTAATGGCCTCACGCCATGGACTAAGATTCTGGATTTTCCCCATGGCGCTTGCAATGAACCTGCCCAACCTGGTATTTGTATATCTATCGTACTCACAACCCATAAGTTTTTGGTTGATCTCCGGCTCGGTAGCTCTAGAACAATTTGGCTATGGCTTCGGGTTCACTGCTTATATGCTGTTTATGATTTATTTTGCTGAGGGCAAACACAAAACCGCTCATTTTGCTATTTGTACTGGTCTAATGGCTTTGGGTATGATGCTGCCAGGAATGATATCAGGATGGATACAGGAAATTGTAGGGTATGAAAATTTCTTCATCTGGGTAGTGCTGTGTACCATTCCCGGATTCATAATAATCAGATTTCTGAAGATAGAAAAAACTTTCGGCATCAAAGACAAGGATAACGCCTGATGGGAGCTGAAAGCCCGAAGCCCGAAGCCCGAAGCTGGAAGCTCAAAACTGGAAGTTGGAAAAAACAAAAGACTTTCCATCGTCCGAAGGACATGGAAACGTCTGGAATCTAAGCTCGAAACTGAAAGGTTGAGCTCGTAGCTTGAAGCTCGAAGCTGGGCTTATAGGGATGGGTTAAAACAACTAAAATCCCTTGTATCAAGCGAAAGGGAGAGGTTTTATCGTTCCTTCCTTTTTCATTTTCCATTCATCGCTTTCCAGGGCTTTTATCGTAGCTTCGTATCCCATGCGGAAGGTATCCTGTGCACTGGCAATATTCATCATGCCGTAAATTTCTATTCCCTCAGGCTCTATAAACAAATCACAGTATTTCTTACGCTCCTGGGTATGGCTGCGAATAGAGAGGTGCAAGGTCCGTTCGACTATTTTCTTAAGATTATCAAGCTTATAGTCTTCTTTAATAGGGTTTACATTTACCCCGATTATAATCTTACACTTGCCAACCAATGGCTCTACAGGAAAATTATTCATTATCCCACCATCGGAGTAGCAGTTTCCATTGATTTCAACCGGAGGAAATAATATGGGTATAGAAGAAGTTGCCGTCATGGCAGGCGCCAGTGGTCCTTCATCAAAACACGTATATACACCCGTATTCATATTTACAGCATACACTTTGATAGGTATTTTAAGATCTTCAAATTTTTTGGCCTTAAATAGTTTGTCAAGAGTTTTCTCAAAACCGGTCATTTTAATAAAGCCTGTTTTAGGAAAAGCCAGGTTTAAGTAATTCATCACTTTTCGGGAAGAAAGGGCGTCAACAATCTCTTCAGGAGATTTCCCGTCGGCATATAGTGCACCTGCAATGGCACCTGCGCTGACACCCGTAATGATGTCGGGTTTCATGTTTTTTTCTTCCAATGCTTTGATAACACCAAGATGGGCAAACCCTCTGGTTCCCCCTCCACTGAGCACCAATCCGGTTTTATAGAATTTCTCATGGTTGTTTTTATTGAAAAATAGATTCATATCATGTCTTTTTATAATACAACAATGCAAACGCATTATTGACTTGACAAATATAGTATATTGGTTTAGATTAAATATACCTAAGGCGTTAAATATTTGTATTTTACAGAACAAATGGGACTGTGCAATTTTATTATTTTTAACTATTTTAACCAGATCGGTATTTCAAATTACCAGATAATATCATTATAGTTGCTGTCATATTTACAAAATCATTAATTTTACCAACTTTCGTAAAATTTTAACTATAAACAGATAAGTAATACAATATATAATGCCATAAAGGCACTGACTTACGATGCTTTTAACAAACAGTAGTTTTAAGGAAATTAATCTTAGCTTTCAGATGAAAAATCATCCTATTACCACCTCCCTAAGGATTTATCTTTTATTTCTATTGGTCCCCTTTACATCTATGGGCCAGGAAACCTCAACGCGTTATCTCACCCTTGAAGATGTAGTTGCCATAGCCCGCACACAATCGCCCGATGCCATGGCGGCAAGACACCGATTCAGAGGGAGTTACTGGCAGCACCGTTCCTTCCAGGCTGGATACTTACCCGGACTTGAACTTAATGCTACCACACCTAATCTGTTCCGCAACATTTCTGCCATTACCCTATCCGATGGTACAGATGTCTTTGTTAGACGCAGCCAGGCCTCCTCATCTGCTACTTTATCCTTGAGTCAACGCTTAGGTTTTACGGGTGGAGATGTTTTTATAAATACAGGCCTGGAGCGAATAGATCTTATCCGATCAGATGGCAACTCTACCTCTTATCTCTCTACACCCATAAACATAGGTATCTCACAACCTCTTTTTTCCTACAACCCATATAAGTGGGAACGTAAAATCGAACCACTACGCTATCAGGAAGCCAAAAAAAGATACATTGAAGATCTGGAGGCCATCTCTGTGCGTGCAAACAACCTTTTCTTCGATCTTTTGCTGGCGCAAATCAATATAGAAATCAACACCCTGAATTTAAACACCAACGATACCCTATACCAGATTGCCAAAGGCCGTTATTCATTGGGTCGTATTGCCGAAAATGAACTCCTTCAGATGGAGCTTAACGTGCTGAATTCAGAAGCACTCCTTGAGCAATCGCGCATCAACTATGAAGCCTCACTCTTTCGTTTTCGATCGTATATGCGTTTCGACAACATGGAAAACATTTCCCTGCAGGTGCCCCAGCAACGGCATCACATGGTCATAAGCGTTGAAGAAGCACTAGCTCAGGCCCGGCAAAACCGTTCCGACTTGATGGCCTTCGAGCGCCAGCGCATTGAAGCTGAAAGTGAGGTGAGCCGGGTCCGTTCAGAAAGTCGCATCAATGCCAACCTGTTTGCCGTATATGGCCTCACTCAAACGGCTGATGATTTCTCCGATGTCTACATAGACCCTTTTGATCAGCAGCAACTCCGGATAGGCATACGCGTGCCCATAGTTGACTGGGGCGTTGGCCGCGGTAAGGTTAAGATGGCTGAATCGGCACGCGAATTGACCAACACCAATGTTGAGCAGCAGATCATAGATTTCGAAGAAGAAGTGTATTTTAGGGTAATGGAGTTCAACATGCTCGACAGGCAGCTTACCATTGCAGCCAAGGCAGATACCATTGCCGAAAAACGCTATGAGGTGTCCAGAGAGCGGTTTCTTATTGGCCGAATCGATATCATGGAGCTCAATATTGCTCTGGAAGAAAAAGACAGGGCTAAGCAAAATTACCTTACTGCCTTGCGCAATTATTGGAGGGGATATTATGAAATGCGCAATATTACCCTGTATGACTTCTTACTCGACAAACCCATCACTTTGGATTTCAACGAAATTTAATACCCAACCTTTTATACCCGATAACCACTTTATACCATTATTTCATGCTTGTCCTTTCCGATGCCACCATCGACAAAATCATAGTCCATCACATAGGTAATCCCTCACGTGATGAACAGCTTAACTGCACCAAATCGGCTTTCACCCTCAAAGATACCGACCTGGAAGCTGTGCTCTCCAAATTCTTTCTCTCTCCCTTTCACAAAAAAGATCTTGGGTATTACAACTTCAGGCACGACAGCGATCTTGATCTTAACGAGATGTACCATTATGCCGGTAAGATGTTCACCCCGGGTGAGAGCTTTGAACTGCAATCGGTAAATATTGCCAAACATCTGTATGACAAATCAAACCACCCCAAGGTAAAGGCCGGCGAGCTGTATGTAGTCCTGCTCAACAACTGCATGGTGGATGATGAGCTTACCGATGCTCTGGGCATCTTTAAATCTGAAAACAAGGATACCTTCCTTAAGGTTTATGCCGGTGGCAGCAACTGCAATATTGAACAGCAGGATGGGATCAACATCAACAAGCTCGATAAGGGCTGTCTGATTTTTAATACCGAGAAAGAACATGGCTATAAAATCTGCATCCTGGATAAAACCAATGCCGAAGAGAGCCAGTTCTGGAAAGACCAGTTCCTGAAAATTGCACCCCGGGAGGATGATTTCTATCAAACCAAAGCGGTCATGAATATGTGTCGCACCTTTTGCAATACCGTTCTTACTGAAGATAACGACGTATCGCGCAACAAACAGCTGGAGATGAAAGATAAGATAGTACATTATTTCTCAGAAAACACCGAGTTTGTAAGCGAAACCTTTGAACAGGAGGTATTGGAAGAACCCCTCGTTATTGATGCCTACCGGGGTTTTCAGAAGCAATGCGCCGAAGAAAACAGCCTGCTGAGCAAGGAGAGCTTTGATATAGCCGAACCGGCAGTGAAGAAAGAAAAGAAGTTCTTTAAAAGCGTACTCAAGCTGGATAAAAACTTTCACGTCTACGTGCATGGCAATCCTAACATGATGGAAAAAGGATTCGATGATGAGAGAGGCAAGTTTTATTACAAACTGTTTTTCGAGGAAGAGCTGGAATAAAGCTTATCGTGTATAAAAGCTCAAAGCTCGAAGGAAGAAAGCAGAAGACTTTCCATTCCCGAAAGAATATAGAATCGGGATAGGCTGTCTTCCTAAATTTTTTTTAGGATGGAAACGTCTGGCTTCAAAACGGGAAGTTCAAAGCTGGAAGCCGGAAGCTGGAAGCTCGAATCCCAACATTAAAATTAATAACAATTATTCCAACTGAATTTCTTAAATTTACTCATATCTAAATAATCAATTTCTTATAAAACTTAACACAATGGATGGAAGTATAGGTTTATGGATTTTACTGGGTGTAATAGCCCTGTTTGCCATTATCGGGTATAATCGTTTGGTGGGCTTGCGCAATGCCACAGACAAGGCATTTGCCAGCATCGACGCCATGGCTAAAAAGCGCTACGACCTGATCCCCAATCTGGTGGCTACCGTTTCAAAATACATGGAACACGAACGTTCAACCCTTAACGAGATTACCGAAATGCGTGCCAGGGCTGTATCAGGAAATCTCTCCGACAACGAAAAAGTAGAACTCGACAACAAGATGTCGCGTGCCATGGGTGGCATTATGGTTGCGGTAGAAAACTACCCCGATCTTAAGGCCAACCAAAACTTTCTTCAGTTGCAGGGCAGCCTGAATGAAATAGAAGAGCAGCTTAGTGCAGCCCGCAGGGCATACAATGCCGCCGTTACTGACTACAACAACGCTGTTCAGATGTTCCCCTCCAATGTTTTCGCTATGATCTTTAGCTTCAGGACCAGGCCCCTCTTTGAAATAAGCGAGCAGGAAAGACAAAATGTAGACGTAAAAGCACTTTTCAATTGATGTAAACAAATCTCAACCCAATGAAGACACTAGAAGAGTTCAAAGCCTTTTTTGATCAGCAAATGCTCATGGATCTTGGACCTCTTGACCTCAGGCGCCGTAAGGTAGTCAACCGCAGCATCAAAATTATTCTTTTTGCCTTAATAGCACTTGCCCTGATTGTAGTGATTTACATGCAATATGGCGTCAATTCTCCCAACGATAATGCCACGGTCTTCTATATTATGGCAGGTGTCATTGTCGTTCTGGTGGCAGTGCTGGCTGGCAGCATGTGGGCCCGTGATAAGACGTTCTACCGCGATTTCAAAACCCAGGTGATAGAAAGGATAGTCCATTTTGTCAGCCCCAATCTTACCTATGAACCCAAAAATTTTGTTGGCGCCGACAGCTTTGAACGTTCGCGCATATTTCTCAAGGGCGTTGATCGGTATTCGGGCGACGATATGGTACGGGGAAAAATTGATAAAACCCAGATTTGGTTCTCGGAGGTAAAAGCCGAATACAAAACCACTACCACCGACAGTAAGGGCAACAGAAAAACCTCCTGGCATACCATATTTCAGGGCATGTTTTTCATTGCCGATTTCAACAAACATTTTCAAACTGCTACT
>JBEPXC010000059.1:0-17529 GCA_041642035.1 Sphingobacteriia bacterium | reverse complement strand
TTTTTTCCTGTTAATGTGAAAAGGTGTGCAAAGATAATACACGGGAGAGCCCATGTCAATAGTTTTAGCAATAAATAAAACAAAATCAGCGACTTTTGTTCAAATATGCTGTTATATATCGTTAAAATATTCCTGGAGTTGCAAAATCTGCTTTTCAAAATCATCCAGACTCAGGGCATCGTTGACATCAAAATCACCTATTTTGGTCCGCCGCAGGCTGTGCAGGTAAGCTCCTGATTCTAAAGCCTGGCCAAAATCACGTGCTAGCGCTCTGATGTAAGTTCCCTTGGAGCAGACAACCCGAAAATGCGCGTAGGGAATCTCCAGCTGTGTGATCTCAAAATGATGAATGGTGATGCTATTGGCCTTAAGCACCATATCATCTCCCCGGCGGGCATGGGTGTAAGCGCGCTTGCCATCTATTTTCTTGGCCGAAAACAGGGGCGGCACCTGCAGCAACTCTCCCTTGAATTGTGCAGAGACCTCCTCAATGAGCTGTTCAGTGATGTGTTGCGTAGGAAAGGTTTCTCCGGGTTTGGTTTCCAGATCAGCCGAAGGAGTGGTCTGACCCAGAAAAAAAGTACCGGTGTATTCTTTGGCCTGCGCCTGAAACTCATCGATGCTTTTGGTCATCCTGCCCGTGCATACAATCAGCAGGCCTGTCGCCAAAGGATCAAGCGTTCCTGCATGGCCTACCTTTATTTTTTTTAAGCCTAATTTGTGTTTGAGTAATACCTTGATCTTGTTCACAGCATCAAATGATGTCCAGCGAAGGGGCTTATCGATCAGGAGGATCTTACCCTCTGCATAATCTTGTGGTTGGGGCATGAAATATTTATTAGTTATAAAAAGGGTGATGTCTTGCTGCACCCAACAAAATCCTTGATCCATCGGGCATCAAGTCCGATACAATCTCAGGATAATCCGTAAATGATGGCAATGGTTCCGACAATGGCACAATAGGCAGCAAAATAACCCAGTTTGCCACCTTTTACTATCCTGAGCATCCATGAACATGCAAACAATCCCGAACCAAAAGCTGCTAGAGCTCCAATAATAAGCGTTATAGGGCTCAAAACTGAAGGTTCTGCACCTTTGGCCAGGTCTAATAGCTCGAGCAGTGAGGCGCCAAAAATGGGGATGAGCACCATCAGGAATGAAAACCGGGTGGCTTTATGACGGTCGATACCCAGGTACAAGGCCGTGCTGATGGTTGCACCGCTACGGCTTATCCCGGGCATAATGGCAAGAGTTTGGGCAAGACCTATAAGCAACGCGCTTTTAAATCCCACTTCTTTTTTTTGTGCGGGGGCAAATCGGGTAAGAAACAACAGGGTGGCGGTGATAAGCAGCATAAACCCTACCATGGCAATTCTTCCTTCAAACAGGGCTTCCAGCTCATCCTTAAACAACACGCCAACCAACCCCACCGGTATGGCAGATACAATCAGCAGGGAAACAAATTTTGTCTCGGCATTCCAGCGAAAACGAACAACATTAACCAGTAAATTTAAAATATCGTTCCTGAAAACCACCAGCACGCTTAAAAAGGTCGCTCCATGTACGATGATGGAAAAGGTAAGATTGTCTTCTTCCAGACCAAAGATGGCTGCTCCCAGTTCAAGATGACCGCTGCTACTTACAGGCAAAAATTCGGTAAGTCCCTGGACCAGGCCAAGGATAAGTGCTTCATACCAATGCATAATGAAGTGTTTTTATGGTTATAATAAGGATATGGGATTGCTTGCTTAGGCTTGCTTTTTTTTCTTTACAATCGAATAAATCTGAACCCCATACCCCAGCAAAACCAAAAAAGGAGCCAGAGTGATCCTTCTAAAGCTAAAGAGATCATAACTAAATTCATTGGGATTGTCGCTGCCACCACCTATCATAAGTATAAATCCCAGGGCGGTGATTAGCAGTCCTGCAATCAGCAATATGTATTTGGAACGGTCGAAGAGAAAGTCTGTTTCAGGTTTTTTACTCATGTGAAAAGGTTATTTAGTATAAATACAAATTGTCCGTTTTTATGCGAAGATATTTTTTTACAGCAAACCAGGTGGAAATCCAGCTGATGACAATGCCCAGAATGATGACCATAACAAAGATGCTGAACAACATTTGGATATCCTGAAAATCAATCAGCTCGGGTACCGATTGTTGCGCGGCATACAAGGAAGCCAGCAGAAGCATAATGGCTATTACAGCGCCAAGAAGACCCTGCAAAATGCCCTTAAACAGAAAAGGGCGGCGTATGAAAGATTGTGTGGCACCAATAAGCTGCATGCTTTTAATAAGAAAACGTTTCGAAAACACACTCAGGCGTATGGTATTGTTGATAAGGGTAAAGGCAATGACCAGCAGCAGTAGGCCAAATAAAAGCAAGGCAAAGCCTATCTTGCGCAGGTTCTCATTTACAATGTGCACCAGGTTTTTCTGATAATCCACCTCTTTTACGATGGGGCTTTTCACTACACTTTCCTCAAACAAAACCAGGCTGTCGGGGTTGGCCCAGGCCGCATTAAGCTTTACCTCGATGGAGGGAAACAAGGGATTGTAACCCAAAAATCCTACAAAATCTTCTCCCAGTTCGGCGGTGAGTTCTTCTGCAGCTTTTTCCCTTGATATAAACTCAGTAGATTTTACCGCTGTGAAAGCATCCAGTGACTTCTGCAAATGATTGATGTCGGCCATTCGCGCATTATCCATGATAATGATCGAGAAACCAATATTTTCCTTGATATGATCAGACAACTTCTGCGTATGCATAATGATCATGCCCAGCAACCCCAATACATAAAGTACAAGGGTAATGCTCACAATGGTAGAAAGGTAGGACGTTTTGAGTCGTCTTCCTATAATGATTTCTTCCGGACGTGCCATAGCTTTTAATGAAGTGCAAAACTACTAATTTTTTGCTTTCCAATGCAAAAGAGATTATAATGCACCGAAGTTAAACCCGGGAGCACTCCCCTGGAATATTCTCCATGTTTATAACGCCAACACTATGCTCAGTTTTACCGTCAGGTTGTGCCTCCTTAGGCTTAGGTAATAATTGCTATGCTCAGTTTTGATAAAAGTACTTATTGGGATTTATGATGGTGGTATCAGAAAATCCTTCCTGTTTCGGCTCCAGGGTCAATTCTGTGCATTCGATGGCACTTATTGTAGCTATAGCATCTCCATGGTAGGTATTCCCTTCTATAATTACATTGTTACAATTCTGAAGATCAAACTGGGATAGTTCGCTGAATATCTGAGGATGGTCTTTGGTCTGTATGATCCTGTTATTCTTAATTACTAAACCATCTACACTAAGGGCATACACAATTAAAGGATCAAATGTTTTTATAGTGTTTTCTTCAAAAATGATGTTTCTATGATAGTATCCATCCTTTCGATATTCTTTGCCTATGATAGGGTCTATTTGTAAAATGGCTTGTGGTGCATGGCCCCCAATACCTAAATTTTCAAATGTATTCCCTCTGACTACTACATCTGACACAGGTCCCGATTCAAACCAATAGTTGGCATCTCCGCAAATTCTTATACCTGCCATCATGGAGGCAAAATAATTATTTTCAATTAATACCGACTTCGCAGTAGAAATTAGCAAACTACGCGCACGATTTTGTTTTACAATACAGTTAGTAACCTCCAAAGAAGGCATCCAGGTAATGTTTTCAACTGCAATTTCCCTATTTTTAAATTCTGGCAGCTCATCTTCAAGGGTTATGATGTAGTAATTTTCATTAACCATGTCTATCTTTTTTACTACCCCAAATGCTACAGGTAATATATTGGTTCTGTCAATAAATCCTAATGAATCTCCTTCTTCGGCAAAATCGAAACCTTGTTGTTGAAAATGACCAAACTTTACTGCCACAGTATTAGGGCTAATGAATTCATCACAAAGCATATACGTTCCGTGCACATTTGTAGCATCATCGAGCATGTTTTCAAACCTGCAACCATCAATTATTATCTTACCCTTGCAATTTACAAAATGCGTAGCATCAGCATTTGATGAAATTACTCTCGTTGATCCTTCTTTTAGTACAATATTGAATTTCTTTAAGGTAACATTTTCTGTCTTTTCGGCGATAAGAGCCATTGCACCTGAATGATACACATTGATATTCGTAAGTATTATGTTTTTTGATTTGTAAATTCTAAAGCCAACGATATTTCTGTTTTTACCATGAGGGCCTTTATCATTGTATATACTCCCTACCGGTGGAACGTTGTCTGCATGTAAATTTGAAAATCGGATGATGTTTTCATCAAGAGCCTCTGCCTTTAAAAAGTGCCCATTGAAATCGTGTTCATATTTGGCTGTATAGTAAGCAGGAGATTTTGTTTTAGAGTCGTAAACGATATTTTCACCTAATCCCAGCTTCCAGTCAGACCCCTTGAAATACAGAATATCATCTGTTATTGTAAAGTTATTGGCATCATGTACGCGAAGATCGAATGTTTTCTCATCTTCATTGTTGGCTACTACTATGCCTTGAAAATCAAAAGGATAATCATATTCGATATTGATTCCTTCAATGGTAATATTGGTGGATTCTTCGATCAAAAAAGGAATAATACTGCCGTGAAATACAAAAGTGGCACCATTTCCAATTATGTGAATATCATTTCTACCTTGCAGGTCGAATGCATATTTTCTTAATCCATTGTCATTGTTCGAAATCTTTAAATATTTTTCATTTGCTTTTCCCGGGTAGAAATGATAAATACCGGGTTTGAACTCCAGGGTGCATTTCAAATTCCTGTCTTTCCCCAATGCATCGATTACTTTGGGTGTAAAGTCTTCCTCATGATCCGACACTTCAAATGTATGGTCATTAATCGTTTTTGACTGAAACGAGCATCCCCCTGATAAAACACCTACTATTCCTATTAGTATAAATAACTTTTTCATTCTTGAGAACTTTATTATTGTTGTAAATGAATTTTAAAACTATAATTTCAGAAACCTTCTGCTAAAAACCTGGTTATCTGAAAGTAAACTTACATAATACACCCCTTTTGCATATTTACTGATGTCAATTTCTATTTTCTTTGCTTCGCAGCTTGTGGTATGCACTAATTTGAGGTTGGAATCGAATATTCTTATCACTTTAGAACCGGAGGGAAGCTCAGCTATTTCCAATTTATCCCTGCCTGGACAGGGGTAAATTAAAAAATCACCTCTTTGATTAAGATCATTAAGCCCCATGCTATTGTCAATATTTACGATAATTTCCGAGGTTTCAATTTTTGTACCCTCTTTATCAGTATAGACTGCCTTAATTGAATAAATGCCTGTTTCTGTTGGTGTCCAGTTCAATTGATAGGGAAATGAAGTATCTGTGCCTAAGAGCATATCACCCGTGAAGAATTCAACCTTTTCGATCGCTGCTTCTACATTATCTATACTTGATTTAATTTCTACAATACCGGTTGATATTGTACTTCCATTTTCAGGAAAATCAATTTGAGCGCTGGTAGGTTGGGTGTTATTCGGATCAATAAACGTGATTGTGCGGACCTTAAAATCCCGGTATGAAAAATCTGCTGCAATATCAGCATAGTATATTTTGGCCATTTGACCCGCTTCTACGTCTGTATCACCTATAATGGTTGGATACCAAGCTCTGCCTCCGATATCTGATATAATCAGACTTTGTCCATTTTCCCAACTTACGCCATCATCACTTACAGCAATATAGATCACAGCAGGTGCCCACCTGTGCCACACCATTACCCATTTAGAAAGATAAGTATTCCAATGTACAGAAGGGTTTCCTCCGGCAAATTGCTCTAAACCAGGCAACACAGATTGCATCCCACCAAGTCCATCCTGAGAAAATTCACCTTTATAGTATTTTTGCCATGTACCAGGGGCTCCATCTGGATCAGTGGAAATAGCCATTGAGATTTGTTGTTCCTGAAAATAACACATCCACCTGTTGTTGAGGTGATCCCACACAACACAGCAATCACCTGTACCACCCCATTCCGGGTTTTCGGGTTTAGACGTTGAACTGGTAATAATCTGGTTACCTTCTGACCATGATTTGCCCTCATCATCGGAATAGACCACCCCAATGGATTTCCAGGCAACGTCGTTGTTGGTATGAGGATACCAATGATCTTCAGCATGAAAGAAACCAATAAAATTCTCGTCTTTCTGACGAAAAACAGACATTAGCCATGATCCGCCATTATCATATGTGTTATAATTTCCCCGACCACCAAATACTGCGGTTGAAGGAACCAACGCCTTCTGGTCTTCCACAAACTGAGAGGATCCAACCGAACGGTGGGATTCATATTCAGCCCAAAACATAATATACTCATCCCCGTCAGGCAATACACTGATATGTCCATCGGGATACCATGCAAATAAGGGGTAATGAACTGGATTGGCTACCTCTGTGGCTTCTGAAAGCTGTACTTGCCATTGAGCATGCAACCAGGTTGAAGAAATTATAAAACTGAGTGCAAATACTAAGAACTTCATGTAATTTGTTTGAAAAGTAAGAAATTAAGAGAAAGGGGATAAAATTCCCCTTTCTTTTTTGGTTTTGTTTGCAATTTTAATCGGCTATATAGCCTGGATTTTGCACCAGATCACCATTGCTTACCTGGATCTCACTGGCGGGTACAGGGAACAATACATGATGCTCTCTTATATTGGCTGCTGCTATGGGGTTTCCCTCAGTAGTAGCTTGTAATGTTTCCACAAGTTTGCCATAACGAACCAAATCTGCCCACCGGTGTCCTTCAAAAGCAAGCTCCCATTTTCTCTCATCAAGTACTGCCTGAAGAAATTCTGTACCGGAAAGGCCGTTTAAATCATCCAAATTTGCTCTTCTTCTTACTCTGTTTATCGCTTCATATGCAGATGTATTTGGACTACCATCTGCACGACACTGGGCTTCGGCATATATTAAAAGTACATCAGCAAAACGGGTAATGGGAAAATTAAAAGGTGACTGCCATTCTGTGGCATACCCTCTCGTTTCGGGGTTCGGGTCATGTCTCCATTTAAAAGCATAAAACAATCCATCATCGGTAGGTGAAGTATTTCCTTCAGCATCGGTTACAACATAATCAACGATATTATGATCTCTTCTTGTATCGTTGTCGGCATATGACTGATAAAGCTCAGGCATAGCTCTACATATGGAATAAGTAATAGTATGTGTCCATGCTCCCGGAGGGCCGTCCCAGGTACCTACTTGTCCACCCTCGTTATTAGTGGCAATGTATTCAGCACTAAAAATATATTCCACTCCATGTTCATGATCCAATGCAAAAATGTCGCTATACACAGGCTCAAGATCATAAGGGCCATTATCAATAACATCTTTGGAATAGGCTGCTGCCAGTGCTGCTGCATCTGGGTCATTTAAAGGCTCGCCTGACATTTGCAAATAGGCTTTAGCCAGAAACGATTTTGCTGCATATTTACTTGCTCTTCCTGGCTCAATTACTTCTGGAAGGTTTTCTTCAGCAGTTTTAAAATCAGTTATAATCTGTTCATAGGTCTCAGCAAGGGTGCTTCTAACATTTCTGAATTCATTGAGGTTGGTCTCTTCAGTAATAAGAGGCACACCACCATAATAACGCGCCAACTGGAAATAATAAAACCCTCTTAAAAAGCTCACTTCTCCAAGCAACCTTCTGCGTGTTGCATCAGGCATAACCACATCGGTATCTTTTAATTTGCCTATAACAACATTGCATCTTGATATGCCGATATATTGCATTTGCCATACCGTATTGGGTATTCTGGAAAAGGCGGAATAAGTATAATTTCCAATTTCCTTACCCGTGGCATCCCAGAATCCCTGGTTAACGTACATTTCATCAGTCCCTGCACGACCCATCATCAAAAGGCCTTTGAAATAGGTCCCAAAACCCCGGTCAGCCTGATGCACGGCTATGGGGTCGTAGGCACCTGTTACAGCCAGATCAAAATCCTCAACTGTGGCAAAGAAATTACCTAATTCAAGATTGCTTTTAGGAGGGATGTTTAGCTGATCCTCGCAGGACGTTATGAGTATTGCGAAAATAAATACTATGACTATATTTTTCATATTCATGTTTTTTTTTGGTTTTTAAAATTCTATATTCACACCCATCACATAGGAGGTAGCTCTTGGAAATGCCCCATAATCAAATCCCTGTACAAACGGATATCTGTAATCAACCTGATTGGAGGTTACTTCGGGGTCGTATCCGGAATAATTGGTGAATACAGCTAAATTGTTGGCTGCAACATATACCTTGACACTTTTCATGCTGAAATTGGAAGTCCAGCGCTGTGGCAGGTTATATCCCAGGCGGAGGGTTTGCAGACGTATGAAAGAAGCGTCTTCCACCAAATAGTCTGCTGGACGCAGAGAAGGAACTCTTGCATACTGCGTACCATTTGGATTTTCTTCTGTCCATCTGTCGAGCCAGTTGATGGTTTGATTAGGAGTTCCCCCCGGGAATGACGAAACACGTGTTTTAGTCGCATTAAATACATCATTGCCATAAGAGTACTGAAGGATTACATCCAGTTCAACTCCCCTGAACGAAAAGCTGTTGTTCCATGAGCCATAATAATCAGGCATTGTATTACCCAGAACGGTTCTGTCGAAGCCATCAATGATTCCATCATTATTCAGATCCCTGTACCTGATGTCTCCTGGTTGTTCTCCTGCTCCTGCTGTAGCTACACCTTCAGAAGGTGTTCCATCAGGGTTAAAATCTGCTGGCAGGTAAATCCCTTCGGTTTCATATCCAAAAAGATCATTAATGGATCCACCAACCTGAAGAATTACCTCGTCAGTAGATATGGCATCAAAATTTACATCTATGTAAATGGGTTCACCATCATTACCAAGAGCCTTAATTTCATTTTGCGCGGTGGTTAAATTAAACCGGGTGTTCCAGGTGAATCCGGTTTGACTGCGCAACGCATAATCAACTGAAAACTCTAAACCGGAGTTTGAAATTTCACCAATATTGAACCAGCCGGATGAAAAACCTGTGGCTATGGATACAGGAGTCAGGAGTAGGAGGTCGGTGGTATTTTTCACAAAATAGTCGGCAGTAAAGTTGAACGCATTTTCAAAGATGCCAAAATCAACTCCTACGTTAGTCTGGGTAGTAGTTTCCCAGGTAAGATCCTTGTTTTCGAGATTTTGTGGACTTATGCCATTTACTACCTGTCCGTTAAAGGTGTAGTTGGAGTATTGCTGATCCAGCAAGGCTCCTTGTACTGGCACATTGGCATTTCCAACCTGTCCTGCACTGGCTCTTAGCTTTAATGTGGAAATAAAATCTGAATTTTCCAAAAACGATTCGTTTTTAATATTCCATGCTACAGCTCCTGAGTAAAAATTACCCCATTTCTCATTTTGGAACCTGGAGGTACCATCTCTACGAAATGATGCTGTTACCAAATACCGGTCATCATAGGAGTAGTTGGCCCTTGAGAGAAAAGAAGCCATAAACAAATCATCCGCAGCCGAAGTAGTCAGAAATTCTGATGCTCCCTGCAGGGAATTATAACCTAAAATTTCATTTTGGAAATTTCGTGCTTCTGTTCTGTAAAATTCGTAATTGGATTTCTGAAACGATACACCAGTTACTAAATTTACTCTATGAGCGTTAAAACTGCGAGAAAAGGTAAAGTAATTTTCGTTTACCAGGTTTCTGGAATTATTACTAGCAGCTACGCCTACACCATTATTCAAGCTACCCCATGGGGTTTGAGATGAATAATACTGCTGATCCTTCAGGTTGTAAATATCAATCCCTAAAGTTGATTTAAAAGACAACCAGTCCGTAAATTTGAAATCTGCATATAAATTTCCAATTGCCCGATTGATGTTTTTGTCAAGGTTGGTATTGTTGGCCACGTTGTCGGGGTCACTGAAATTTGCAGAAAGAAAATTATCAAGTTCCTGCTGTGGCACCCCGGCTCTTCTGAAGCGAGCCTGTGTGTTGTTGTCCATTCTGAAAGGACTCATAGTCAAAGCCGTCATTACAACTCCCGCTGCAGTACCTTCACGTCCATCAGTAGGGACTCCATTGTTTGTGATGTTGCTATAACTGATGTTTGCCCCAACCGAGACAGCTTTAGAAAATTGATGATCCAAAGCCAAACGTGTGGTTAATTTGGTGAAATTGGTGGCTATTAAAACGGATTCATTCTCATTGTAAGAACCCGAAAAGGCATAACTGGTCTCTTCATTTTTTCCTTGTACGGATAATGAGTAGTTCTGAATTGAGCCTCTTCTGTAAATTTCATCCTGCCATCCCAGGTTCATAGGATCTGCATCCGCGAAATTATAGGGGGTGCCTTCAGGTGAGGTAAAAAGTCGGTTGTTAGGGTTCACTTGCTGCTGGTAGGATGCATACTCGTTAAAATCGAATACATCTATGCGTTTTCTCATATCCTGGCTACCAAAATAGGTGCTGAAAGAGATCCCCGAATCGCCTCTTCTGCCTTTTTTGGTAGTGATTAAGATTACACCATTGGCACCACGATTACCGTAAATTGCCGTTGCAGAAGCATCCTTTAATACTTCAATAGACTCAATATCATCGGGATTAATGTATGAAAAGGAACCTATTTGCGCAGAAAATTGCTCCAAACCACCTCCGCCGGAGGTAGAAACATCATTCATGGGAAAACCATCCACAACAATCAAGGGTTGTGAGCTTCCGCTCACTGAAGAGATTCCCCTGATATTCATTTTCGTTTCAGCACCGGGTTGTCCTCCCGTTGAACTGATGGCCAATCCAGGCACCTGGCCTTGAAGAGCTTCTGCAATGTTTGTAATAGGGCGATCTTCCAGAAGGTCTGTACTGACCGAAGTAACTGCCCCTGTCAGATCACTTCGTCGTTGAGTTCCATAGCCTATCACTACGAATTCCTCCAGTGAAGTAATATCCGGTATCATGGTTACATCGATTCGTGTACGGCCGTTGATGTGAATCTCTTCCTTTACAAAACCTACAGAGCTAAATACCAATGTATCGCCAGATATAAGCAATGAGTAGTTTCCATCCACGTCCGTTGTAGTGCCATTTAAGGTATTCTTTTCAACAACATTGACACCTGGCATCGAGGAGCCAGACATGTCAACAACTGTTCCGGTGATTCTTGTTTGCGAATAAACAACATTGCTGATAATTATGAATGCCGCAAACAACAACTTTTTTATTGCATTGTTTTTCATATTTTTATGTTTTTCGTTTTTCGAGTTTTTATTCTACAATCTTCACTGATATTTCATCAAGATAAACTTTACTATCAGTAGCTCCTCCTAATATAATGTCAGGAAAGAAGTTGCTTCTGGTTTTTCCATCATCAGGAACAGCAAATTGAATAGATACTTTTGTCCAGGATGTAGTAATATCAATAGGAAATGAGGTGCCGGAATTGTCATAAAACTCTTCGTAGCCTTCAGGAGTACCACCGGAAGGGAATGCCGCACTCCAGTCAGGTAAATGGTTAACTCCCCTGAATACGTCTAATCGAATGGGTGCCTCAGCTTTTACATACATGCTCATGATATAGTCGTTGCCATTTTCAAGAACAATTTTATTGTTCGGGAAATCACGACTGATAATCTGACCCCAACCCCAGGCTCCTTCAAAGTTGATAACTGAGGTATGGTCGGTTTCATTAGCACCACCCGCTTCAACTGTATAAGGAAAAGAAGCACCATTCCAGGTTTGAAAATCCACTACATTGCCTATGCCTGTTTCAAAATTACCGTTCAAACAAAGTTCGGGGGGCCCCACCTGGACTAAGTCCACTTTTTCTTTTAAAGCACTGTTTCCGTCTTCTGCTCTTGTAATGGTGAGCTTAATCGTTACAGGCTTATTTTCATTAAAAGCAATGGTCGGATTTTGTTCTGTAGAGGTGGCAGGAGTTCCACCCTCAAACTCCCACATCCAATTGGTCGGCCCTCCAAGTGAATTATCAGTAAATGTAATCGTTTCTCCCACTTTAATGCGGTTAGCGGAGGGAGAAAAATCTGCAACCAATACCGGAAAAACCTTAACTGCAAATGTCTTGGTTTCCGTTGTACCGTCAAAATACTCTACTTCTAAAACGGGAATTATATTTCCCTCTTCTGAGAATACAACTTCAACTTCTGCTTCTTCTGATGTTTGTGGGGTACCCCCGGGGAAAGTCCACTTTCTGCTTGTAACACCAAGTGAAAGATCGGTAAACTTTATGGCCTCACCAGAGGCTACTGTGGTTTCGGAAGAAACGGTTGCCATTAATTCCTTGGTATCTTCCTGTGGCTTAAAATTATCTTTGGTACATGATGAGCTTGCAACAAATCCTATCATTAAAATTAGGAAATAGATAATCAGATTATCTTTGTGTTTTGTAATAGTTTTTTTCATAATTTCTCATGTATAAAAGCTGTTATTAATTCCTTTTGCTTATAAAATGTTAATTTGCCTGCCGGGGATTTCATCATAGGTGGACGGTTTTGGTTTGTACTTGTTGATTTGTGTGACAAATTTATCCACATCGCCTTACACCCCCTTTCTGTATTGTAACAACAACCCGACGTATTGTAACAAACGGGCTTTGGGTATTTAAATTTCATTACGGGTCTGACAGGCAACCCCATACACTTTTGGGTGGGGCAATTATTATTCGCACATGTATCATAAACCATCTCAAGTGTAACATCTGTTCTTTTTTTGCAATTGGGCTTGATTGATTGTACTATTTTTGTTATACTTATTTCTCAATAAATTTCAGGCACTGTCAAATTTACTTAATATGAAACCTACAGAAAGAAATATTACAACTAGTGTCTGGTTTCTATTGGTATGGCTGTTTGTTCTGGCTTTCTGCTTTGATAGCAATTCGCAGGAATTACGGTTTAAACCCATAACTGTTAATGATGGTCTTTCACAAAACGATGTCAGCTGTATTTTTCAGGATAGTTTTGGTTTCATCTGGATTGGTACCTATGATGGTTTAAACCGCTTTGATGGCCTTAACATTATCACTTTTTCAAGCCAAACAGATAGCGAAGAAAGCCTGTCTAGCAATAGAATTACCTGCATCTTCGAGGATTCGCAGAAAAGATTATGGATCGGAACAGATGGTAGTGGGTTGAACTACTATTCACTGGAAAATGAAAAATTTACCCGAATTAATACCCCACAGGAGTTTAATCTTATTCATAGCATAGCAGAAAGTAGCAATGGGGATATTTTCATTGCAACAGAAAATGGGGTTCTTAAAGTAGTGGAAAATATTAAGCCTACTGTAGAAATTGTGCAGCTTCCTGTTACAGGATTAAGTGTTAGAAAAGTATTGGTTACCAGCGACAACACCATCTATTTCGCTACAAATCAAGGAATATGGGTATGGAGAGACGATCTTTGCTTTCAATTAGGCGATTTCAGAAATGCCCTGTTTTCTGAATTAATCGAAGATGAAAACAATAAAATATGGGCAGCAGGATATGAGAATCTTTGCATTGTGCAAAATAAAGAGGATGTTATCTCAGTTGAGCCTATTGATGATTTTTCGGGGATGGATATTCGGGCACTTTGTAAAACTCCAACTGGAGATATCTGGATTGGTACACTTAACTCCGGACTTTTCGAAGTAGATGCTTCCTCTTACCAAATAAAGAATAAATATACTTCCAGCTATTTAGAAGAGCGAAGCTTATTAAGTAACACTATATTATCCCTTTATCTGGATAAAACAAATACATTGTGGGTTGGAAACAGGCAGGGCTTGTGCTATACCAGCTTGTCACAAAAAAGATTTCATTCGCTTCCAATTGAGGAGTTACGGAAAATATCCCTCAGGCCCCTCATTCGCAATTTATACATCGATGGTTCAGATATCTATATTGCCAGCCAGAGCGACGGATGCTTCCTGTACTCGCTTGAATCAAAGCAATTACGCAGAGTAACTGGCGAAAATGAAATATTGGCAAATAATTTCGAAAAAATAAACGATCGAATGTATATCGCTGCAAGCGATGGTGTTTATGTTCAGTCCGGAAAAAGTTTGTCCTTTTCTAAAATGAGCTTTCATTCAAATCAACAACCTGAGGATCATCAAAACGTTCACGTAATTAGTGAAGATGCCTATGGAAATATTTATTTTGGAACGGAAGAAGGTTTAATCATTCAGAAAAATGAACAAACATTTTGGATTCATGATCAATATGAACAGGCATCCGCTTTACGTGGAAAAAGAATTTTCAGCCTTTATTACGATCTATCCGAAAACTGTATCTGGATAGGAACCATCTCGGAAGGTTTATTCAAACTAAACTTAACCGACTCCGGAAATTATTTATCAATGGAGAGCTTCAGGCAATCCATGCAAAATAACTATTATATAGTCAACAACACAATTTGGTGCTTTTATAAGGATGATGACAACACCCTATGGATAGGAACCGATTCGGGGCTGCTTATGAAGACCCGGGATTCTGGTAATTTCGTTCAGATAAAAACAGAGGGCGTTTTGGACAAAAAAATTGTGGGTATTGAAAAAGATGCTGAGGGAAACTTATGGCTGGCAAATTCACAAGGGCTAATTTGCTATAATCCTACGCTGGATCAAGTAAGAAACTATACTTATGAAGATGGATTGAACTCCAATACCTTAACAGAAGCAGTTGGGAAAACAATGGAAGGTGTGTTGTTTTTTGGTAGCATAAATGGGATAAACTACTTTAAGCCCAATGAAATAAAGTGTAACCCTCATATTTCCAATATTGCCATTTCGGATTTCAGAGTACACAATAAAAGCATTATACCTGATCTTGCTTATTGGGGATCAGTGATTCTGGATAAATCGATAAACCTTACCCAGGAAATCACCCTTAACTATAGGCAAAATGATTTTATTTTTGAATTTGCCGGAACCAATTATGCCAATGCATCTGAAAACATGTTCAAGTATAGGATGGATGACTATGACACGGATTGGATATACACAAATGGAAATCATAGATTTGCTCCTTATTCGAACCTTAAACCTGGCACCTACACGCTACGCATCAATGCTGCTAATCATGATGGTATCTGGAGTGACACACCAAAAACCCTGGAAATTAAAATTCTACCTCCCCCATGGCAAACTACATGGGCTTATATGATCTATTTCTTATTGGCTGCTTCTATCCTTTGGGCCTTTATATACATTATGCGCAACAGACAAAAACTAAAACATCAAATAGAACTCGATAATGTGCAACGTAAAAAGGACTTGGAGATCAATGAACTCAAACTGACATTTTTTACCGATATTGCTCATGAATTTAAAACACCTCTTTCATTAATAATTGGCCCCTTAAATGACCTTATTGAATCGAAAATAAACACGAAGCATCGTGATTTTTGTTATCACATCGTATCTCGAAATGTCAAGCGGTTGATGTTTTTAGTAAATCAACTTCTTGATTTTAGAAAAATCAATGCTGAGCAGAATATCCTAAAAGTATCGGGATATGATCTTGCCTCATTCATAAAACAAACCACAGAAGCATTTTTATGGCAGGCTGAGAGTGAAGAGATCAACTTCAATATTATCATTCCAGCTTCGATGGAATGCTATTTCGATAGAGATATTATTGAAAAAGTAATTTATAACATACTCTCAAATGCCTTCAAGTTTACCCCCAAAAATGGCATTATTGAGATTGAATTGAAACCCATTTGGAAGAAAAGCAAGCAATTTGCTGTTATTACCATAAAAGATAGTGGAAAGGGTATTCCTAATAGTGAAAAATCATTGGTGTTCGAAAGATATGTCCATGGAAAGGATCGGTCATCATCAGGCATTGGGCTTCATTTAAGCTATCAACTTATTAAGGCACATAAGGGAGAGATAAATATTGCCGATAGTCATTATGGTGGTACTGAGTTTATAGTAAAAATACCTGTCTCTGAAGAATCCTATTCAGCGGATGAATTATTTGAAATAACCGATCCTAAAAATCCAGCAGTTGATGTACTGATTGATTTTGATAAGCCTCGCAAGGAATGTGCCGAAGAGCGGGAAAGAATATTAATTGTTGAAGATGACCATGATTTACGCGCATACCTTAAAAATTGCCTGCAACCACAATATTCTACTCTTGAAGCCTCTAATGGTATTGATGGAATCGAGCAAGCCCTAAAATATCTACCCGACATAATCATAAGTGATGTAATGATGCCTGAAATGGATGGTATTGAAATGTGTGGAGATCTCAGAAAAAACAATCAAACATCACACATTCCAATCCTCATGCTAACGGCAAGAACAGATGAAGAACATATAAAAAAGGGGCTTGACGCCGGTGCATGGGACTACATCACAAAACCTTTTAATACTCATGCTTTGCTGCAAAAAATTGATAATATTATTGAGACCAGAAACAATTTTAAAGAATTTCTGATAACCCAAAACGTAACTCAGGAAATTAAAAAACACTATGCTCCTTTCGATCAGAAACTTATAACAAAGATTTCTGATATTATTGAACACAATATTAGCAACCCTGATTTTTCAGTTGAAGACCTGGCTACAGAAGTTGGCCTGAGCAGGATGCAGCTACACCGTAAGCTAAAAGCTTTGGTTGGCCAGTCAACCACCAGCTTCATCATCAAACTTAAAATGCGGCATGCAAGAAATATGTTTGATCTGGGATGTGACAGAATTAATGAAGCAATGGATGCAGTTGGAATTAACAGTTACTCTTATTTTTATACCTCATTTAAAAAGGTTGTTGGTAAAACGGCTAAAGAATATATTAGAGAAGTAAAATTACTTCACAATAGCGATGCACCACAGGCTATAACAAAAGAATAACCCGATGATGCCTAGGCTATTGTTGATGAACCAAACAGCACTCGTCGGGATTATTCCCCTGATTTATAACGCCAACACCATGCTCAACTTTACCGTTAGGTTATCTTTAGCTTCTGGTAAGCTGTAGGGCCCAAACCGGTAAAGCACTTCAATTCCAGGACTCATTCCGAAAATTACCTTGCTCACCCATCTCTGTGGAAACAGCTTGTTGATGGCTATGCCCGATTCAAAGAAGCCCTTGTGCCAGGAGCGGGCATTCATGAAGATATGATGTTGGGGCGATTGTAGCTTGCCAAAGCCGGCATTGGCTATCAGTACCACTTCGGGGGCATAGCCCGGGCGGCGAAAGAGCAGGCTCTCGAAGTTATGCTGGAAGAAAACCGATGCATAACGGTTGGCAGCAAACTCGTTCATGTCCATGGTGCCGAAACTGAAGGGAGATGCCAGATAAAACTGCCGGTTGCCCGCTTTGGCTGTAAAAAGCAACGACCAGGGCAAATTGTCCTTGTTGGTCAATCCGGCTTCCACAATCCAGCTCTGCTTGCCCCAAAGGGATAGGGTATAGTTGATCTCGGCACGGGCTTCTAACCGGGTATAGCTGATGTCGCCACCGGCAATATTGTCGAACCCTTTCGTATAATTAAAATATAGCACCGGATAAGCAGAGG
>JBEPXC010000058.1:0-17686 GCA_041642035.1 Sphingobacteriia bacterium | reverse complement strand
AAACATTTAATTCTTATTATCATCCTTTCAAACCAAACAATTATGATGAAAAAATCGTACATTATTTTATTAATTTTTTTCATTTCAACGCTTGCCTCTGTTGCGCAAGCTCAGGAAATACAAATCAGGGGGACTGTAAGATCGGAATCCGGCCAGGAAACGCTACCGGGTGTTAATGTCACCATTAAAGGTACTACCGCAGGAACTGTTACGGATATCAATGGCCAGTATGCTTTGGAGGCTGAGGTAGGTGACATCCTGGAGTTTTCATTCGTAGGTATGCAGGACAAAGAAGTGCCGGTTGACGGCAGCTCCAGAGTTATAGATGTGGTTTTAAGTGAAGAGGTTGCCATGCTGGAGGAATTTGTGGTTGCTGTATCTATGATTGCCCGCGACCGTGAGACACCTGTTGCCATATCTACCATCAGTGCAGAGGTAATCAGCGAAAAACTGGGTTCGCAGGAATTCCCGGAAATTCTCAAATCAACCCCCAGCGTATATGCGACCAAAGATGGTGGCGGATTTGGCGATGGACGTATTAATATGCGGGGTTTTGACAGCAACAATATTGGTGTTCTCATCAACGGAGTCCCTGTTAATGACATGGAAAACGGAAGAGTGTACTGGTCCAACTGGGCAGGTTTATCCGATGTTACACAAACCATGCAGGTTCAACGGGGATTGGGTGCATCAAGACTTGCCATCAGTTCTGTCGGTGGAACGATTAACATAGTAACCCAAACAACCGACCGCAAAAAAGGAGGTTCGGTGTTTTATGGCTTTGGTCATGATGGCTATGAACGCAGTTCTCTTACTCTTTCTACCGGTATGATGGACAATGGATGGGCCATAACCGCCCTTGGTGGACGTACTACAGGTAAAGGTTTTGTTGATGGTACAGAATTTGACGGTTGGTCGTATTTTCTGAATGCTTCCAAAAAAGTTGGCGACAAACACATTTTAAGTTTTACTGCTTTTGGTGCACCACAATGGCACGAGCAACGATACCCGCGGCAACTGATACAAACCTATAGAGAACATCCCAGGGGCATCAGATATAACCCTTCTATGGCATTAAAGAATGGCGAGTTGTACAGTGCTTCCAGAAACACGTATCACAAGCCTCAACTATCGCTGAATCACTTCTGGTCTATTACCCCAAGCACTACCCTTTCGACTGCCGTATATGCCTCTATATCCTCAGGAGGAGGGGGTCGTACTGTAGGTGAAAGAAGCGACTGGTATCAATTCAACAGAGACACAGGACTTCCAACAGATGCAACTAAACTCACTCCCGAAGGATACCTGGATTATGATTTTGCAGTGGCTCAAAATGATATTTCTACCACGGGTTCAAAAGTTGTAATGGCTAATGCCGTAAATGAACACGATTGGTATGGCATGCTTTCGACCCTGCAAACAGAAGTAAATAACTTTAGATTTACCGGTGGAATTGACCTACGATATTACAGAGGATACCATTATCAGCAAATCACGGATCTATTAGGTGGTTCACACTATCAGGATGTAACTGTCGGTACTGACACCGTAATATCCAGAAACGTCAACAGAGCTCCTTCTGCCCGATTAAGAGAAGGTGATAAAATTGGCTACCACGATATGGGTGAAGTGACCTGGGGTGGCTTATTTACCCAGGCAGAATATATTACACCTAAATATTCTGCTTTTATTTCAGCAACTCTTTCAAGTACCAGCTACAGAAGAACCGATTATTTTGCCTATTTCAATGAGGATTCTCCAAAGCGTGAGGAGCTTCCCCAAAAAGCAGAAAATTTACTCACTGAGGCCAATACCGCTCTGGCAGCCGGAGACTCCGTCTCGCATCAAAATTTAATGAGCTCCTATAACGAGATCAATAATATGCAGGCGCTGAACCCTCAGGTATCGGACTGGATCAATTTCATGGCGTATAGTTTTAAGGGCGGTGCTAATTACAACATTAGCGAAAGTCATAATGTATTTGCCAATGCCGGATATTTTACAAGGGCTCCTTTTTTTAGATTTGCATTTGTCGGATTCACTAATGTACTCAATAGTGGTGTAAATAATGAACGAGTGCTTTCCGGTGAGGTTGGTTACGGATATCGTTCTGCAGTGCTTGCTGCAAATGTTATCCTTTATCGCACCGAATGGCTGGATAAAGCACTGGTTAGAAATCTTGGCCAGAATCAGATAGCCAATATCACCGGACTGGATGCACTTCACCAGGGATTGGAAATTGATTTCACCATCAGGCCCGAAAGGAAACTGGAAATAAAAGGTATGTTCTCTTTTGGAGACTGGATCTGGCAAGATGACCTGGTTGCCGAAGTGTATGATGAAAATCAGGTATTTCTTGATAGTATCCAGGTATATGCCGGAGGTTTGAGGGTTGGAAATTCCGCACAAACTACGGCTGCATTGGGCTTAACCTACGAGGTACTTCCTAATCTTCGCCTAGGAATGGATTTCAATCATTTCGACAGGAATTATGCCAATTTCAATGTAGAAGACCGGGGAGATATTAAAAATAAAGGAATAAACGCCTGGGAGATGCCCTCTCATCAACTCATAGATTTAAGCCTGCGGTATCGATTTAAATTTGCAGGACTGGATGCTACTCTTATCTCAAACATAAACAACTTACTTGATACAGAAGTTATAAGGGATGCCACCGACGGAAGATCATTTGATTATGATACCGCAACAGTGTTTTATGGATGGGGACGTACATGGACAACATCTATCAGTGTAAGATTTTAAAAGATTTATATTACATCTCGATAAAAATGAAAGATATGAACAAGATAAAAATAATTTTTTGGCCTGTTTTTATTGCCGTTGCAGCGCTGTTTTCAGCATGCGACCCCAATGAGGAACTCTATGAGAAACTAGATGCAGACCAGGTACCCTATAATAAGCAGGGTGTTACCTATACCTTGATAGAGGCCGATTACGACCGTTTCGGAGACTTCATAGAAGATAATAACGCCTTTAGTAATAGTTTTCCGTCGGCAGATTACATCCCCCGGATTTTGGATGTAAGATTTCCAACACTGAGAGAAAACAGTAGCGTTTTGGTGACCTACAACCACTATTTGTTACACCCCGACTGGTGGGATGCTGGCTTTGGCTATGTTTTAACTGACGCTGACTATACCAGTATTGGATCGGTGAATTATTTCTCTCCTCAAAACCCTCCCAGTCAACTGCTGTTTTACCTTCAAAGGTATTATAATGATCCTGTTGAAGGAGAAGAGGTGAATCTGATTTACAATTATATGGACGAGGAAATGCGCCTTGATCTGGCCACCTATAAGTTTATGGATGGAGAATGGGTTTACCAGGAAACCATAACCAATATCTACTATGTTGGTTATGAATTGCAAGACCAGGATTACGAACAACTTCCTCAGGAAATAGCCGCAGGCAATAGCTTTAGTGAAGATTACTCCCCCGAATTGTATATCCCGGCAGTGCTGCGTAACGTCTTTTCTTATGCCGTTGAAGGAGACGAAAAGGTGGTAAAATATAACTACGATACCGGATCCTCCACCGTTGAAAGAATTGATAAGTACACCTATATGGAGAATGAATGGGAAAAAGTCTCCTATATACAACAGATGACAGATCAATATATTTTTGGCGCTGATGGTTGGGCATTTGATCCTACCGTCAGATTTGAAATAAGCAGGGATGATTACTTTTATCTGGCCCAGATTGATCCGATACCACATCCTGTGTATAATGATTTTGGATACTACTATGGTGCCTCTGCCTACTATATGAATTTTGATGTTAGGTTACTCAGTCGCAGACTCACCAAGAATGATGCTGGCGAATACGAAGATCCTGAATTGGGTGCTATTTATGACAATCAGGGTGCTGAAGCAGCTATGGATGAAATGCTTAGACGCATCAATGAAGAGGGAATCATTAAGCTGTTGCAGTATAAGTTTCCTGATGCGGTTCCTGAGGTTGAAGGCATTGAGGTTCACTATTTTGTAAGCTACCAAACCTTTGCAGATAATTGGGTAAGAGCTTATCCTACCTCAGAATATATCTGCACCGCGGCAGGTACTCCTCCACAGTTTGAGCTGGTATCAACCACTGAAAGTGACGAATAATAAATCTCCCAGAATATAAAATTCAGGCTGCTTCATTTGTGTTGCAGCCTGTTTTTTTTATGCATTTTGAATCGTATTTATGCTTAATAAAATAAAACATCTTCGCTACATAAACAGGCATGATCTAAAGCATACCTTGCTACAATAAGCTGGAATGCCTGGGTTCTTATTTTGTCATTCAACCACATGCCTGTATTTCTGACAATTCTATACCTTGACAATCAAAAAAAAGTCGGGTCAATGGATAAGAACCATTAACCCGACTTTAATATATGCAGCAGAGTTTTTCTGCCTGAATAAAACAATCTATTTCAGATTATCTTCTGATCAACTTATTTACAGATTGATTACCATCTTGATATACAAATCTTACAAAATAGATACCCTGCTTATAAGAATCTGTATTCAGGGTTATAATTTGTGAAGGATTATTGATGGTTTGAATAGTTTGGCCAAGTGCATTAAGAACAACTACTTGTTTAATGTTTTCCAGCCCCTCCATACGAATAAAGCCTTCGAAAGGATTAGGAAATACATTCACAGAATTAACCATCAGTGAGCCTTCGGCACTAAGTTCTACATCTATATCAGCAAGAGATCTTGGGAAGAATTGCAGATCCTGACCAAAAATAGATCCTATAACAATCATATTGACTGGTTGGGTTGGAATGCTGGTACCAAAATAGTCAAGTGCTGCACTGCTGCTTGGAGGACGCATAATTAATGTAGCTGTACCATCGGTCACGCTGTAATTGGTGCCGGGTTCGATGGTGGTAGCATCTGTATCAAACTCCACATCAGCAATGGCCAACAGCATGGATTGATGCGCAGGGGTAATTTCGATCATGGTTACAAGTAATGGCGTTACCACATTATCAGTTGAAGAGGCAGCACCGGGATCCTCACTTGGCGTGAGCTGAAGCAGGCCATTGTATGAACTTACTTTTCCTTTAATGCCTGTAATACCATCGTACAGGTTATATGCTGTTTCAATAAGACCATCGGGATCATCAATAACAACGGCAGCAGTAGCATCCTGGACATATTTTTGATTGCGTTGTCCGTGCATATGGGTTATTACAACTTCACCACTAATTTCGTAAATAAGGTCTCCTCCTATTTCAACATCACGCAATTCAGCGAGAGTACTCAATACAATTGCCTCGGGAGCATCTTCTATCACCACATCATCGATTAGCCATTGATGTGCATTTTCGCCCTGATAAACAAAAGCGATATAAATGGTTTGTCCTGCATAATCACCCAGGCCAATGATACGTTCGGTATAGGTAGTTATTCCGGTTGATGATTCATACACTTCAACAAAGTCACCATGTTCAGGGTTGCCACTGCCTGTAGAAATCATGACACCTGAATACCCATAGAAATCCATTAAGCCGTTTTTCTGGAAAAACTTCAAAAGAACATTATCGTCGGCACCCAATTGAATTTGAGGAGTAACCAACCATGAATCTGCCGCTGTTGCATTAAAATTGTGCCATGCAGCTTTAACACCAGCGTTAACAACATCTGTAGTGGCCCAGCCTCCGGCACCTAATGCATAATGATTCCAGTTGGCAGGAGGGAATGTGCCTGATTCAAAGTCCTCTTCCCAGGGGAAAACATCTACCAAATCAGCTGATATTTCAACCATTACAATTTCTCCAGTTATATTATCATCCGATACCGAAATGGTTCCTTCTCGAGTGTAAAAGCCTGTTTTCACAGCTGTATACGGATGGGTACCTCCCGGGATATTGGCGAAAAAGTAATCTCCTGCAGCGTTTGTTTGGCCTAATAGTGTAATTACGGCATCATTAATGGCATTGTTCTGCTCATCAATAACAGTAAAGGTAATATCATAAGAGACTAACGACTCAAAATCGGCAGCGGAGCGTGCACTAAAATAGTCACCGTCGCTTCTGGAATTGGGTAGTCCTGTAATATTAAAAGGACCAGCAGGAATGGGGGTACCAATGTAATCAACCCCGTAAAAAGTAGTTCTGAAATTTGCCACATTAGTGCCATCAGTAAATTCATAAACCTGGCCATTAGCAAAATCTTCTCCAGGATTTGAGAAACTTACGTTGGTGATGGTTACCAGTCGGGACTGGTAATCCATATAATTAGCAAGATACTCAACCATATCAATCTCAATAGGTACCACTACATTATCTTCAGAAGTTGCTGTTCCCGGATCTACAGAAGGAACAAACTGCATCATATTACCATAAATGGTTAAGGTGCCTGTAAGCCCTGTAATACCATCATAAACGTCATAAGTGGTGGTAATAACTCCTGAGTTGTCATCAATAAGAATACCACCTGTATCATCCTGAACGTATTTCTGATTGCGAAAACTTTGCTGATAGGTCAGGATAGCTTCTCCTGTTAACTCATAAACGGTGCCATCATCCGCTGTTTGTTCACGAAGCTCAGCAAGGTTAGCAACTTGTACGTTTTGTGCAGATGCATTATCAAAAGCCATTATGCCTGTTAGCATCATAATCATTAAAGTAATTTTTTTCATGATAATTTGTTTGGTTAATAAAAAGGTGATTTAAATAGAAATTTGTTTGATTATTTTAGTGAAGGCAAATTTATGAAATTCTTATTGCCTTGGTTCCTTTTTCAGGCAAGTTTTACTAAATATTTTTATTTCCCGACATTTGAAGTATTTCAAGTGGAGCCGAAAACCAAATTCAGATTAATTAGGTTAGAATATTGCCATTAACCAATCAGTGGATTTTAAAGTTTCGGAGGTGCCATTTCATTAATCTGGTAAAGGCCACTTCAAATGTTTACCTTTGCACCTCTGGAAATTATTTTATGGTATTAGAATCTCTAACCCTACTTCAATTCAAAAACTATCGTCAGGCAAAACTAAGTTTTGTTGATGGCATCAACTGTTTTGCAGGAAATAATGGCGCTGGAAAGACAAATATTCTGGATGCTGTATATTACCTGTCATTTTGTAAAAGCTTCGGGAATGCTGCCGATTCAATGAATATATTTCCAGAGAGTGATTTTTTTCTTATTCAGGGACAGTATAAAACACAGGCCGCTAAAGAAGAAATCTATTGTGGTGTAAAAAGAGGCCAGAAAAAAGTTTTTAAACGCAACAAGAAGGAATACGAGCGTCTTTCGGATCATATTGGTCTTTTTCCCCTTGTACTGATATATCCTGGCGATGTGCAGCTTATAACAGGCGGTAGTGAAGAAAGAAGAAAATTTATAGATGGCGTAATCTCGCAATATCAGAAAGAATATCTCGACAGACTCCTGGAGTATAACAAAGCCCTGCTACAGCGAAACAGCCTGCTTAAAATCTTTGCTGAGAAACGATACTTTGATGAGGCTAGTCTCGAAATCTGGGATCAACAGCTTATAGCCAATGGTAGTTTTATCAATAAGATACGTAAAGCCTTCTTTCAGGATTATAAAGAGGTCTTTGAAAAAACCCATACCGAACTAAGTGCAGGTGCAGAGAAAGTTGACATCTTTTACGAATCGGGCTTAAACGAAGAATCCTTTGAGAATCTTCTCCGGCAGTCAAGAAAAAAAGACCTGATGATGCAGCACACCACCACGGGCATTCATAAAGACAATATGCTTTTTCTTCTTAGTGGACAACCCATCAAAAAATTTGGAAGCCAGGGACAGCAAAAAACTTATGTAATTGCTCTTAAGCTTGCTCAGTACCAGTACATACGGGAAATAAAAAAAGTGGAACCCATACTACTGTTTGATGATATTTTTGATAAGCTCGACCCCATTCGGGTGGAGCAACTCATCAAAATGGTAAGTGGTGAGGGTTATGGGCAGATTTTTATTACCGACACACATACCGAAAGGCTCGAAAATATATTGCAAAAAGTGCCTGCCCTAAGCAGGATGTTTAATATTGTGCAGGGAGAGGTACAATTGGTAAAAGATTTTGCTGCTACTACTAACGATAAAGACTAATTCTTTTTACTATGAGAAAGAGCAACGAACAAAGCCTGGGAGAAGTGATCAGCCAATGGATTAAAGAGTGGAAGCTGGAAAACAAAATTACCGAAGTCCGCATCCATGCTGCCTGGGAAAAGGTTATGGGTCAGCAAATTCACAGCCTTACCGACAAGGTAACCTTTAGCGATCAGAAATTAACTATATTCCTTCGCTCAGCGCCTTTGAGGGAGGAGCTTTCGCTGGCTAAAACCAAGATAATTGATTTAATCAATAAAGAAGTGGGGCAAACAGCCATTAAAGAATTGCATCTAAGATAATTTCAAGTTCCGCACGGCTTTTACGAAATCCTTTCACCATACATCTTATGGTTTCTTTTGCAAGAACATTTTTTAACTGCCCTGGACTGATAAATACCTTCACAGGTTCACTATGTTTATCATCGAGAACCAGCACATGCTGCTCAGAGCCATCAGAAAATATCAGCTTGTTGATTTCCAGAATTTTAAAATCATACACTTCACCAATGGTATACCATGGATTTTCCGGCTCCAGGAAATAAAACCCTTCCATCGTAAATTTATCTACCCTGCAGTTGATTTGCTGTCCCTTTTTAAGACCATAGTGCAGGTAGTATTTCTTTTTCAGTAGTTGCTTCCCTCCTTGCTGGTCTTCAAGAATAAAATATTTCATCCCATCATCGGGATTTATTTTTTCATCAGTAATGCAGAAAGTATAGATTTCCCCGTTTATCAATCCACCGGCAAGAGCCTTATCTGAATCAATGCTTAAAAATAGTTTTCCTTTTTTTATTCTTTCCAGTTTGCAGGCAATCTTAGCTGATGACTCTTCGATAATTTTATCAGAGTATACCGGCACTTTCCATTCATAACCCAAAACATCTATAACCTTCACAAAATGTTCCGTCTCTCCTGTAATGCCTGTTTTTGTTCCTTTACCCAATACATCGAAATCGTAGCATTCTCCTTCTTTATAATGAGGGTGCATAGGCTCAAGAAACATTCTTCCGTTGCAATTAATCCGGTCAACACGACACATAACATCCTGACCTGCCTCAAAACCATATCGGGTATAAAAATGTAATGGCATTAGAACCTTATAACCCAGAGGATCCTGCATGATAAACCAGGAATCATCAGCACCAAAGTTTTGTGTTTTAAGAATTTTGAAGATATGATAACTCCCTTCGGTAAGCCTTGAATTCGGAATAGGGATTTCTTTTATACGCATGGAAAGGGAAAGAGAAAGAATAGAAAATGGTTACAATTCATTAGAATGGATTATTTTACCCCCATTATCCAGAATATTTTGTTTCATTTTAAGCCATCCATTTTCATCAATAGCACGGGTGGCATCTTCAATCACAAATACATTGAATCCCAGCTCAAGACCATCCAGTACAGTATATCCCAGACAGAAATCGGCAGCCAGGCCCGCCAGATAAATATCTTTAATATCCCTACCCTTGAGATAGTGGCTTAAACCGGTGGTTTTCAGTTTCCCATTGTCAAAAAAACCACTATAGGAATCTATTGTTGTATCGGTACCTTTGCGAAATATCGCTTCAATGGCATTGGTATTCAAATCGGCAGATATCTCTGCACCAGGCTTTCCTTGCACGCAATGGTCAGGCCACAGCACTTGCTCCATGCCACTAAGTTCACCCATTTCAAAAGGATTTTTGCCCGGATGATTAGAAGCAAAGCTGCCGTGGTTTTGGGGATGCCAGTCCTGTGTGGCAACGATGAGAGGAAACTTCTCCTGCAGTAAATTAACCACCGGGATAATTTCGTCGCCATCCTTCACCGCCAGGGCTCCGCCGGGCAGAAAATCATTTTGCAGATCTATTATAATAAGTGCCTTCATGCTAAAATAATTATTTTGTTCCTTATTTACAAATGTTTAAGCAACAGCTCGTCTCTTTTGTTCATTAACTTTTCACTTATCCCAACCTTATAAATATGCGGAAAATCAAATCTTTGATGTTCTAAAGGGAGCAAGCTCAATCTGGTTTTGAGTCGTGCATTAATTTCCTGCGGTGTTTCCTCCTTCATAATGATTTGTCCATTCTCCATGGCGGTAAAGAAAAGTTCTTCACCCTTTAGATCAGTCAGACTTAATGTTTTATGCTTTTCAAAAGGATCAATCATTCGTTCTGCATCTGCTTCATCAGCTAAAATGACCGCATCTGCATAGAAAAGCCCATCGCGGTCGAAATAGCGAATTACCCTTTTTTTGCCCGGCAGGGTTGTTTTTTGTAGATTGTCGGAAATTTTAAGAACGGGATCACTATCTACAAAAGATAGTTTATAAACCCCATCGAGTGCTCCATCGGGCTTACCTGTCACCAGGCTGGTTCCGACGCCATACATGTCTATAGGTGCATTTTGTTCCCGTAAGCTTCTGATAACGTATTCATCAAGCTGATTGGAAACAACAATTTTTACATCGTGGAGACCTTCATAATCGAGCATCTCGCGTGCTTTCTTCGACAAATAGGAAAGGTCTCCGCTATCAAGGCGTATACCAACCAATTTATTGCCCTTTTTCTGCATTTCTTTGGCAATCTTAATGGCATTGGGTATCCCACGGAATAAGGTATTGTATGTGTCTACCAAAAAGATACTCTTGTTGGGGAAGGATTGAGCATAAGCCCTAAACGATGATTCTTCATCACTAAAACTCTCTACAAAGCTATGAGCCATAGTCCCGGCATGAGGTATCTTATATTTTTGGGCAGCCAGCACATTGGATGTGCTATCAAACCCACCAATAATAGCTGCTCTTGATGCCTGAATGGCGCCAAAAGATTGTGCCCTACGTAATCCAAAATCACTCAGTATAGCTTTTGGCCCGGCAGAATATCTTATCCTGCATGCTTTGGTTGCAATCAGGGATTGAAAATTAACCACATTTAGCAGCAGGGTTTCTATAAGCTGTGCTTCAATTATATTTCCTTCTACCCTAACCACGGGCTCGAAAGGAAAAACAACATCTCCCTCTCTTACAGAAGAAATATTTCCCTTGAAGGAGAAATCCTTAAGGTAGTCGAGGAACTGTTGATCAAAGCCTGCTTCATGCAGATATTCCAGATCGCTATCTCTGAAGCGAAGCTGGTGTATCATCTGCAAAAGTTCCTGCAAGCCTGCAAATACGACATAGCCCCCTTTAAAAGGCAATTTCCTAAAGAAATAATCAAAACCAGCCTTTACATCCTTCATGCCACTCTGGAAGTAGGCCTGGGCCATGGTAAGCTGATACAAATCGGTGTATAAGGGAGATACTTGAGATTGATAATTCATAAGATAGGGATTTACTATGCTTTTACGACAAAAACCTGCGACGTTTCATATTTTACTACTCGTATTTTTTCGCCTTTATCGATATATCCGGTAAGAGCGGTTGCATCAAAGACTTCATCTTCAATTTCTACTTTTCCACTGGGACGAAGCATGGTATAAGCGGTTCCTGTTTTACCCAACAGTTCTTTCATTTTGACATTAATAGAAGAGAACCCCATGGCAGTGTTCTGGACGGTATTTAATGATAAGGTATTGCCAATCCACCCCTGTGAGGTAATTAGTTTGGCTCCGAAATAAAATGATAAGGTAAGGGATAGAAAAGCAGATATAATTACAAGTAAAAAAGCATTTGCGATTTCGCTGGTAGGTACACCTGAAAAATCGGGACCCTGGTTGCCAACCATGGCAAATGCCAGACCCGACACCATAAATAGGATTCCCAGAATCCCTGCAACACCGAAACCTGGTATGGCAAAAATCTCTACAGCCAGTAGAATCAATCCTATAATAAAAAGAGTTATCTCCCAATAAGAGGCCAGTCCTTCAAGATAGAGGGGAGCAAAATACATTAAGGCACCAGCCAGGGCTAATAAAATGGGGAATCCAATACCCGGTGTTTGTAACTCAAAATATATTCCGCCCAAAATAAGCATGATTAAAAGACCACTCACCACAGGGCTGATGAGAAAATTGATGAGTCGATCTACCGTAGTAAGTTGTTGGTTTATGATCTCATAGTTTTGAAATCCTGCCAGGGTAATAACATCGTCAAGGCTTTCTCCCATACCTTCAGAAAACCCCCATACCATGGCTTCTGATGCCGTAAAGGTGAGTACTTTGCCTTCTTCTATCACGCCTTCAATTTCGATAGATGGATCTACCATTGCCTGGGCAATATCAGGGTCACGATCTTTAGCTTCTGCCGTGGAGCGCATCATCGAACGCATATACGACTGATACTTGTCTGCAACAACCTCTCCTGTCTGATCAACCACAGTAGCAGCACCTATATTTGATCCGGGTCGCATATAGATGCGATCCGCTGAAATGGCAATCAGGGCACCGGCCGAAGCAGCATTGTTATCAACAAATACCATAACAGGAATAGGAGATTGCATGATGCGTGTGCGCAGTGAATCGGCTATATCTACCTGTCCTCCATAGGTATTCATATGAATGAGAATAACATCGGCATTCAAAGAGTCTGCTTCTTCAAAAGCCAGTTGTGTGAGTCGTAAAACAGGGGCAGCAATAGGTGCCTTCATTTCAAAACGATAGATGACAAATTCTTTCTGAGGTTCTTTAGCAATAAGTTCACTGATGCGATCTTCCCGCTGCTGGGAGTGTACACCGGATAATCCTAAAGGCACTATTAAAAGCCATAATAAAAATTTCTTGCTCATTTTTCCCTGGAGTTAATATTTGTTAGTATTGCTTAGATTGTTAGCGTTAAGTAATTTTGCTTAATAAACATGCAAATCATGCCAAAGTTGCACGGCTGAGATTTAATTAAAACTCCTTAGGAATCAAAAAACGAAATCAAAGTCTTTGCAATTTAATCTCCCACCGTTTTTAAATTTGTTTTAGTGCGAAAATAAAAAGAAAAAGTCACTAAAACACGCTTTTATAGAACGTATTTTAATGACTTCATGAATTATAATACCTCGGAGTACTGATTATTTATTATGATCGGCTAAAAATTTAGCGAGTCCGATATCCGTGAGAGGGTGATTCATCAATCCCAGAATAGGCTCCAGGGGGCAGGTAACCACATCGGCACCGGCTTCAGCACACTTAACGATGTGCAGGCTGCTGCGCACACTGGCGGCAAGCACTTCGGTTTCAAAACCATGTATAGTATAAATATTGGCAATTTGCTGAATTAGCTCCACGCCATCATAGGAAATATCATCCAAACGCCCCATAAAAGGAGAAACATATGTTGCCCCTGCTTTTGCTGCAAGTAAGGCTTGTCCGGCAGAAAAAACCAAGGTGCAGTTGGTTCTGATACCTTTATCTGTAAAGTATTTTATAGCTTTTATACCCTCTTTAATCATGGGAACCTTTACTACGATCTGTGGATGTAATTCTGCCAAGGCATGACCTTCTCTTACAATACCATCAAAATCAGTTGAAATGACTTCCGCGCTGATATCGCCTTCTACAATATTGCAGATCTCAACATAGTGCTGCATAATCCTGTCATGGCCTTTAATGCCTTCTTTAGCCATCAGTGAGGGATTTGTAGTTACACCATCGAGAACGCCAAAATCATTTGCTTCCCTTATTTGATCAAGGTTAGCCGTATCAATAAAAAATTTCATAGGAGGATGATTTAAAGGATGGGAAAAAGACCTAAAAAAAGCAAGTCCGGCATCGCACCGCTACGACCGCCTACCCTTGCTACCTTCCGGTCCTGGGGGAGTTCAGCAGGAGCTGGTCGTACCAGACTTGCGAGTGCAAAAGTATAAAAATTTACGAACACTGCAAATGCATTATGTAATTTTTTAAAAAAACATATTTTTTTTATCAAATCGACATTTGTTTCGCTAACAAATCCTTTCTATATCATAAAATGATGATATTTTTCCAATTTAAATTCTATTTTTGTAACCTGTTCTAAACCAAGAAATCAATTTTCTCACATTAAACAATCAAAAGATGATGAAAAACATGGATGAAAACAACAATGTTGGCTTTATGAAGCCCGCGCTCAATCATGCCTTGATTATTTCAGCAGCCCTGATTATCCTAAGTCTCGCATTATATCTTAGTGGTCAGTTACAAAACCGGTATGCGGGATGGATTTCTACTGCAATATCCTTTGTGGGGATTATTTATGCCATTTATAACTATCGCAATCAATACCAGGGTGGTTTTATTTCTTTTGGACGCGCAGTGGGATATGGCGTAGTTGTGGGCTTAATCGTTGGGGTAATTACCGGTATTTTTGCTTTCCTGCTTTATGGGGTCATCTCACCGGAGCTGGTTGATGAAGCACGTTTATTCGCCGAGAAAGAATTGTATAAGGCAAATCCCGATCTGGATTATGATCAGGCACAGATGATGCTTAAGGTTCAGTATTGGTTTATCAGTCCCATAGGTATGCTTGTTGCCGGAATTTTCGGAGGTGCATTGCAAGGGTTGATATTTGGTATCATCGGGGGCATTTTTGTTCGCAGAAAAGATCCTAATCAATTGTAAATATTTCTCTTACCCATATAGGTAAAAAAACAGGCTGGTGCTAATCCCATCAGCCTGTTTTTTTAATCCATCCATAATGCAGCCATATCAAATAACTTACTTTTCGATATAATCATTGGCATAATTTATTACATAGGATATTCTATAGCGGGGATGCTCCTCTATCCCCACTCCTACTTTAGTATATGAAGGGTTTAGCATATTCTTTCTATGGCCCCTGTTTTTTACGGAGTCATCGATCATCAGACTCATGATTGCTTCATGGGCATTGGATGTTCCCCAATGAAGGTTTTCTGCCATACCTCCCTGCCACTGGCCGTATTTTGAAACTCTTGCACTCATTCCCCCCTGTCCTTCGTGGCTCATATCGCCGGTTCTCTTCATATATCGGGCATGATCTTTTGATGCTCTGCTCATTCCGGGTGAGGGATGAAATAAAGGCATCGGTGAGGTATCCAGTAATTCCATGTATAATTCTCTTACGGCTTCAATGCCTTCTTTAGTCCGGGTAGGTGTACGTCCAGGAAAGCGGAACAAGGTCCCGTCAAAATATTGCAGTCGGGGATATACATATAGCTTTGAATATTTAGGGGGATCATATCTAATCAGATTCATGGCCAGCACCATATTTTTCTCATCTTCACTCAAATAATCAGCTCCCTTAGCCGTGTTGAGCTGATCAACAGGCCAGCCATCTTTTGCGATATACTCGGAATATTGTTGATTGTTAAATCCATCAAAATCCTGTAAGTGAACAGAATGCTCCTCCTGAGCACAGGCATTATTAAAAAAGAATACCAGTACCAAGAGAAACTGAATTTGACCTACCTTTAAGAAAAAGCCCTGAACCATATGTGTATAATTAAATAAAAGAATAAAAACATGTAGAAATATAATAACACACTTTTGGATAAAAAATTATACCAAAGTGATCACTACCAAAAGATAAAGTTGCAAACATATTTCTCACAAAAAATTATCTGATTATCTTTGCGGGTTGTTTGCCCAGGCTCCATGTAACCCCTAGCAACTACTCAACTTTGATTTTAAAGATATACTTGAACCCCGATAACTGATAATACTATTATGAAAGAACTTCCCAAGCAATATTCTCCCGGCCTAATTGAAGAAAAGTGGTATGCCCACTGGATGGAGAAAGGTTATTTCAAATCAACACCTGATGAGCGCGAGCCCTACACCATAACCATTCCCCCTCCAAATGTAACGGGTGTGCTTCACATGGGTCACATGCTCAACAACACCCTACAGGATGTGATGATGAGACGTGCACGTATGCAGGGCAAGAATGCTTGCTGGGTGCCGGGTACCGATCATGCCTCCATAGCCACCGAAGCTAAAGTAGTTGCTAAGCTCAGGGAAGAAGGTATCGATAAAAACACCCTCACCCGCGATGAGTTTCTCGAGCATGCGTGGATATGGAAAGAAAAACATGGTGGTATCATACTTGAGCAGTTGAAAAAGCTGGGAGCCTCCTGCGATTGGGATCGTACTGCTTTTACCATGGATGAGAAACTTTCTGCTGCCGTGATGCACACCTTTGTTGATCTGTTTAAAAAAGGATACATCTATCGCGGGGTACGCATGGTGAACTGGGACCCCAAAGCCTTGACAGCCCTGTCGGATGAAGAAGTTATCCATAAGGAGGTTCAGTCAAAGTTCTATTACCTGCGCTACCAGATTGAAGATACAACCGATGAATATGTCACCATAGCCACCACCCGTCCTGAGACCATACTGGGTGACACGGCTATATGTGTTCATCCTGAAGATGAACGTTTTCAGCACCTAAAGGGTAAAAAAGCCCTGGTGCCTCTGATCAACCGACCCATCCCCTTCATCTTTGATGAGTATGTTGATCGCCAATTCGGTACAGGGGCTCTTAAGGTTACTCCTGCGCATGATATCAATGACTATAACCTGGGAATAAAGCATAATCTTCCCACCATTGACATTTTTAACGATAATGGCACTTTAAACGCTAAGGCGGAATTATATATCGGGGAGGATCGCTTTGTGGTTCGGAAAAAGATAGCTAAAGAGCTGGAAGAAAAGGGCCACCTGGTAAAGGTTGAAGAAATCACCAATAACGTAGGTTATTCCGAACGTACCGATGAGGTTATAGAGCCTAAGTTATCGCTGCAATGGTTTATGAGGATGGACGAAATGGCCAAACCTGCTCTTGATGTGGTAATGAATGATACGGTAAAGTTCTATCCCCCCCGGATGAAGAACATCTATCGTCACTGGATGGAGAATGTTCGCGACTGGTGTATCAGTCGTCAGTTGTGGTGGGGTCATCGCATTCCGGCCTGGTATCTGCCCACAGGAGAAGTGGTGGTAGCTGAAACAGAAGCAGAAGCCTTACAGAGCGCCCGCGAAATGTATAATCCTAATTTGACCATAAGTGATCTCAGGCAGGATGAAGATGTACTGGACACATGGTTCAGCTCATGGCTATGGCCCATATCTGTTTTTGATGGTATCAAAAATCCGGATAATCCGGATATTCGTTACTACTATCCCACCAACGATCTGGTTACAGCACCCGAAATCCTTTTTTTCTGGGTGGCCCGTATGATTATGGCCGGACTGGAATACCGCAAGGAAATACCCTTTAAAAATGTTTATCTGCATGGTATCGTTCGCGACAAGCAGGGAAGAAAGATGTCCAAGTCTTTGGGTAATTCTCCCGATCCGCTCAAACTCATAGAACAATACGGTGCCGATGGGGTAAGAGTAGGGATGCTTTTTGCTGCCCCTGCCGGCAACGATCTGCTCTTTGATGAAAGTCTTTGCGAGCAGGGAAGAAACTTTTGCAATAAAATATGGAATGCCTTCAGGCTGACCCAGGGATGGGAGGTGGACGCGACTTTGGCCCAGCCACAAAGCAGCAAAATAGCCATCGAATGGTTTGAAGCAAGTTTCAATAAGACCTATGCACTGATAGAGGATCATTTCACCAAATATCGTATCACCGACGCATTACTTGCTGTTTACAAGCTCATCTGGGATGACTTCTGCTCGTGGTACCTCGAGATGATTAAGCCTGCTTACCAGCAGCCT
>JBEPXC010000057.1:0-17686 GCA_041642035.1 Sphingobacteriia bacterium | reverse complement strand
TAATCCGCACCTGCGAGCTGACCGGCATACAGAACCTGCACATCATCGAAAACCAGAATCTTTACGAAATCAATCCCGATATCGTGGTGGGTTCCGACAAATGGATAGAGATTCAAAAATACAATACCGAGTCGCACAATACACTAAATTGCTTCAGTCAACTCCGAAACAAAGGCTACCGAATTGTGGCAACCAGTCCGCATAAAAACGATTGTTTTCTGGAAGATCTTCCCCTGGATCAAAAAACAGCTCTTGTATTTGGCAATGAAGGATTTGGACTCTCCCATACAGCACTGGATAATGCCGATGCCTTTGTGAGGATACCCAGTGTTGGATTCACCGAGAGTTACAACATCTCCGTTTCGGTGGCCTTATGTCTGTATCAGCTCAGCTCGCGCCTGAGGGCAAGCACGCAAAACTGGCAGCTTACCCCAGAAGAAAAGGAAGTATTGTTGCTGGATTACGCCCTTAAAACGGTGAGAAACCCTAAGGTACTGCTGAATAGGTTGCTGAGTGATTGGCAGGATGAGCCATCTGATGAGGGGACACGACCCCAGGAGCAATCGACAAGATGAATTGCTACAGGTTCATCACATAGCGGCGAAAAGCATCGCCCCTTTCTTCGAAATTTTTAAACATATCGTAGCTCGAGGCAGCGGGCGATAACAAGCAAACACGGCCTGTTTTGCTCACCTGGGCTGCTTTTTGTACGGCCGGTTCAAAGTCGTTAAAACTATAACAGGCACAGCGGTCCTGGTCCGCTACAAGTTCCTGGTATCGTCGTAAAATGCGCGCCCCTGCCTCTCCAATAAATATAAGATGTTCAACAGGATGTTGCTGCAGAAAATCAACCAGCAAAGTATAATCGATGCCCCTGTCGTAACCTCCAAGAAGGATGGTACTGACCGCCGGGAAGGTCTTGATGGCTTCGATGGTAGCTTCAGGTATGGTGCTGATGGAATCGTTGTAGAATTTTATGCCCTTCCATTCGCGGATAAATTCCAACCGGTGAGCCAACCCCTGAAAGGATGCTACAGCATGGACTATGTCATTATCACCGATACCCCCAATGTGGGCAGCAAGGCAGGCAGCACCAATATTTATCAGGTTGTGTTCTCCCTGCAACTTGCGATTTTTGCCAATGCCTGGTAAAACATGAGTTTGGTTATTATGAAGAATAACCAGGTCATCTCCCTGAAACCTGACTCCATTACCTAATTCCGTTTTACTATTCAAAGCATATACCTCTCCATGGCATTCCACCTCTGTGAGCAATTCTTTCACTGCAGCATTGGCATGATTAACAATAAAGTTATCGGTGCTTTGCTGCCAGCGGGCAATGTTCATCTTTGCCAGCTGGTATTCTTTGTACGAAGTATAATGATCGAGGTGCTCCTGAAAGATATTCAACAAAATGGCCGTGTGAGGAGAGACCCTAACATTCTGAAGTTGATGACTGCTCATCTCATATACAATGGTTGCATCAGGCGTAATCTCATTGAATAATACAAAAGGAGGGATGCCTATATTGCCTGCCAGTAAAACTTTACGCCCCGCTGTTTGAAAGATATGATACAACAGGCTGGTGGTGGTACTCTTTCCCTTGGTACCAGTTATACCGATGACCTGGTGGCGAAAAAGATTTAAGAACACATCGGTTTGTGAGCGTAAATCAAGGTGGCTAGGGTTGGGGATGATTTTAAGAGAGATCCCGGGCGATTTCAAAATGATATCTGCCCGGGGTAAGGCATCCAGGTAATGAGGGCCACAATAAAGAGATACATTTTGCGGGAAACCAAACTCAGCTTCAAAAACATCCACCACCTTAGGATTGTTGTCGGCAATGATGATGCTGGTGTCGGGGGCATATTTTTGCAGGGCATGGTAGGTTGATTTCCCTTCACGGCCAAAACCCAGAATACAAACGCTTTTATGGTTAAAGACCTGCTGAAAAAATGGCTGTATCATATCGGGAGATAATTATTCCTGAACCGGATTAAGGTTCTCTTTTAAAATTTTCTCAAAGGAAAAATAGAGGTTATGCTGATTGTTCCAGCTTTTCAATTGCTCATCTAGAGTCAGGAATCGTATATCAGAAGTATGCCTGGCGTGATGTTGTAGCAAGAGGGGCCGCTTATCTTGAGGGTAATTTTGTGCCAGGGCGGCCAGTGCAGAATTTACCTCATCAATGGTCCCAATACATTCGAAAGGTTTTTCGTCGGTAAGGCCGGCAAGTTGCTCAAGCAAAGGGATCAGAGATTCCTTCTCAAGGAGGTTTTCGCCAAAAATATCTATCAATTGCTGTGTGTTAATAAAAGCTGAGAGCATGATGTATGTGAAAAGGCATTTAGGGCAATTGCAGCACCAGGAGTTGGTTTTGCTGCCCACGTTGCACGAGCGGAATACGGTAAAGAAAGATGGATTCTTAGCAAACAGAGCCGCAATCTGCAGTTCATTTAAAGGCCGTAACAGGCTGAAATAATTGACATCAGGGGTTATATACTGCATGACATATCTTCTGAAATCATTTTCAAAGTCGATAGATTTTGAATACTGATGATTGATTTCCGTCCCCGCAATGGTAGGTTCATTGGCACTGGATTCATTGGATAGTGCTACGAACCGGCTTCCGGTAAAAGAAGCCACCATAAGGCTTACAAAAGCCACTATGGCTGAAAAAGGAGTATGGCCATTCAGAAATCCCTGCTTATTGAGTTGTAACAAAAGGGGATCAAGGGTTCTTTTCACCTGTATAAAGCGATCAGAGAGGCCTGCAATTTCAACAGACTCAAGGGTTGCCTGTCCGGGGTTTATGGCCAAAGCTATTTTATCAATATCGGTTTTACTCAGTATATCAAGGCTTACCAGAGAATCTTTACCTCCTCCCACGGGTATAATCACACCATCATGCTGGGGTAAAGAAAAGTTTCGCGGCAATAAGCGGGTATTTTCAGAAAAAGAGAATGAGAATAAAGACTCTTTATCCACCCGAATAGCGTTTACATGAAAGAACTCGCCCAAACCCAGGTAGAAGAGTTTTTTCCACCATTGCTGCTGGTCGGCTCCCAGTTGATAGGGTTTTATTCTTATATGGGCCGGACAAGCAGTTTTCCAATAGCTGATCATTTCAACCATGCCAATATTGAAGGCAATATTTCTGATCAGACTGTTGTCTAATTTTTTAACGGTCCATTTTTGCAGTGGAATAGCCAGGGTAGGATGAAAATGATATGCATCAGCCAGGTTAAAATGATAGCCCAGGTGTAAAACGTTATCTTTTACGTCCCAGGTAAAATCTTCGTAGGTAAATACAGGGTACTGCTTTCGGAGTTTTTTGAAGGTATTATGGTTATTACCAATCATGGCAGGTAATTTGTGAACAATGATATAAATTCTGTTGTTTTAATTTTGGAAAACAAGACAAAGATAAGGCAATAAAATTTTTGATTTTAAAGATACGAAAATAAAGGCCATCAAACCACCACAAAAACCTATGACTACTATGAACCAGAAACTACAACCATCACAGGGCAGGCTATTAATAAGCGAGCCATCGCTGATGGATTTTTATTTCGGGAAAAGTGTGGTTCTGCTCATTGAACATAATGCAGAAGAAGGCACTTTTGGACTGATTATAAACAAACCCGTACATCTGAAACTCAATGAGGTAGTCAAGGACTTCCCCACGGTCGACTTTCCTCTTTATCTGGGAGGGCCCGTGCACCCAGAGCGCTTATTCTACCTGCATACCCTTGGCCAAAAGATTCCCGGCAGCCAGCATGTGTTTGGCGATTTATACTGGGGTGGAGACATTAAGAAACTTATGGAAATGATCGATTTAAAGCTTGCCAGTCCTGAAGAGGTTAAGTTTTTTATCGGATACTCAGGATGGGACGCAGGGCAGTTAAGCCGGGAAATGAATGAGAAATCGTGGATAGTAACCCAGGGCAACCTGGATAGTGTGCTTGTCGGCAGCCCCGAAGCCCTATGGAGCAACACCCTTAAGAAACTTGGCAACGATTATGCTATTTGGGCCAACTTCCCAACCGATCCCATCTTAAACTAACCTACCGAAAGCTAGCGAAAGTTATTGGGCTATTTCTTTGATATCAGACAGGAGCAATGCATCGGGATTTTGCCTGTCGACATCATGACTAGATGTATACAGAAGTCTGCCATCCTCTGCCGAAACGATAAATTTCCAACACACTCCATCACCCATGCGGGTTACATCTTCGGGTCCTATTTTGTGCAAAAAAGCAACATCGTTCCTGTCCTCGGCTATGGCCTGTGCTATTTCTTCGCGTGTAGCCAGCTTAACGTCATAGGGATAATGCTGCCGGAGTTTTTCCAGGGTATTGATATCCTCAGAGAGCTCATGCCCGAGTAGCCATAATTGCATTTGGCTTAACCGATCGTCGTTGACATTGAGAAAATTGCTCAGCCTCATCCTTGGCGTAGTTGCCTGCTCCTGAACATAGGTCTGCATGAATTTTACAAAAGCGCCCATTTTGTAGAGATAGTTCAAATCATTGGCATCCCGGTATGCCAATGGTACCGAAGCAAGATCGGGCATACTCTCGAAATCACGTTTCTTATCCCCTACTACAAAGTTGATGAATTGATAAATCTGATCCATGTTCTTTTGCTTAATGTCGGCAAATACCATAAAAGATGCGTTTTCATTGGTGCGCAAACGATGAAACTCGTCGAAAGTAATGATCTCATAGGGGGTTATGGTCCAGTGCTTTTCCATGGCCTCTTTCATATGCTTATTGAAGGTAGAAAAAGGATCACGATCTTCAACCACGTAGGTTGTACTGTTGTTAAATCGTTCGTAATGCTTTTTGCGCGCAGGCCTTACCTGAGCAAAAGAAGAATTGATATAAAAACTTAAAAAGATCAGGACTACAAAACTTTTTATCATATTCATGCTAAAACTATTTAGTGTAAAGTAAAAAACTTCGAAATACTCATTCCAATAATTCGTTTAATGGATGATAATTAGAACCAGCATATTAAGATTTCTAATCTGGTTTTACTAAAACAATTCTTTGGATCATTTATTGCATACCTAAACCCATTTGCACCTTCACAGGACTTGTTCCCTAAGAAAATACCGCATACAGACAAATAGCCTTTGTAAAAATAGATAATCAACAGCTAAGATTCTTACGTGAAACACTAAATTTTGGCATAATCATTTATACTGTTTTACGTTTTACCCCATTAAAGCAAATACCAACGAACCCCGACAATATGGTATCACCAAAGATTGCAAATAATCATCAACTTATAATGCCTGTAATAATAGCGGTTGTTTTATTTCCCTTGCTGCTTTTATTGCTCACTCATAAATCCCGGGGAACAGTAGCCGCCAGCAGGGTGGAGTTTTTCGACACCACAGCTGTGCCTGGATATTCTGATTTTAAAGCTTTTGGGGTTGAAATGGATGAGCAATCGAATTTGACATTATACGAGGCCCTATACCCATTGCTGGGTATTGCGCACAGGAGCAGAAACAGGGGCGTTGGATTAGATTGCTCAGGGCTTGTAAGAAAAGTTTATAAAAAAGCCTATGGAATAAAACTGGGAGGAGGCTCAGAAGATATTTATCATCAAAGTGTTCCCATTAAAAAAGAAGAGCTTCAGGAAGGGGATTTGGTATTTTTTAAAATCTACAGTGAGCAAATAGATCATTTAGGCATTTACCTTAAGGAGGGAAAATTTATCCACACCTCATCTGCCATGGGTGTAACCATCAATGATTTGGGAGAGAGATATTACCAGGATCATTACTTTGGGGCAGGAAGGTTAAAGAAGGAAGAAAAAGACTGATCCTGCGTTATGGATTCAGATCATAAAAAAAAGCGGTATTTGTAGGATTACAGATACCGCTTTGTATTTGATCGTTTTATTTTTAAATTATTGACCTAAATAGGCTTTTAATAATTTACTTCTGGACGTGTGTTTAAGCCTTCTGATGGCTTTTTCTTTTATCTGACGCACGCGTTCACGTGTGAGATCAAATTTAGCACCGATCTCATCCAAAGTGAGGCCATGGTTCATACCTATACCAAAATACAGATTGATTACATCTCTTTCTTTCTCAGTTAAAGTAGCTAAAGAGCGTTGAATTTCTCTTGCCAGGGATTCGTGAATAAGACTGGAATCGGCATTGGGAGAATCCTGATTAACATACACATCTAATAGGCTGGCGTCTTCACCTTGCACAAGGGGTGCATCAACAGACACATGATGAGTGGAAATACGAAAAGACTCGGTAATTTTATCTTCGTTGATTTCCAGTGATTCAGCCAATTCTTCAGTGGAGGGTGGACGTTCAAATTTTTGTTCAAGGCGCGAAGCTTCCTTTTTAATTTTGTTGAGAGAACCTACCTGGTTCAGCGGGAGCCTGACAATTCTTGATTGTTCAGCCAAAGCCTGAAGAATAGACTGACGAATCCACCACACCGCGTACGAGATAAACTTAAACCCCCGGGTTTCATCAAACCTTTTGGCAGCCTTTATTAGGCCAAGGTTTCCTTCGTTAATCAGGTCAGGCAGGCTTAACCCCTGGTTTTGGTACTGCTTGGCAACAGAAACGACAAAGCGAAGATTGGCTTTGGTTAGCTTTTCTAAGGCCGCCTGGTCGCCTTGCTTGATCCGTTGTGCAAGTTGAACCTCTTCTTCTGCAGTAATGAGGGGCACCTTACCAATTTCCTGAAGATATTTATCTAACGAAGCAGTATCCCGATTGGTAATAGATTTTGAAATCTTTAATTGTCTCATAATATAGATTAAAATTTAGTAGATATGGGGTAGTGGAATGTAGTCTTTTTTCATAGCGGAAAAACTTTCAAAGGTACAATTTTTGCATCGGTTTACAATTGAAATATTTCACTTTTTTTATAGGGTAGAAAATGGAGCTTAAGGGTTAATCCCTTAAGCTCAATCTTCATTTTTTTATCTTTAAATTACAGACCCACTCCGTAATAGGCTCTTGTACCATTGGGATAAACCCCTTCAAAGAGCACCCCTCCGGTTTTGTTGGCCAGAAAAGACAACAATTCGCGGGGCGAATTTACCGGGGTGCGGTCAACGTGGGTAACAATAAATCCTTCTTTGATACCTGCATTGGCAAGTCTTCCCTCACCAATAGAGGTAATTTTAACACCGCCCTCAATTCTAAGCCGTCTTCTTTCATTTTGATCTACCTCTTCCAGTGTGGCGCCCAGGGCTTCGACAACGTCCTTCTCTCCTTTTTTCACAATAGAGGTATCCCCATGAATGTTTTTCAGAACGGCTTCGCCCTCCAGTATACGTCCATCACGATTATAGGTTACTGTGATTTCATCACCGGGTCTTTTTCGGCCGATGGTTTCCAGTAACTCCGCTGTAGTGTTTATCTGTCGGCTGTCAATAGCAACAATAACATCGCCGGGTTCAAGTCCGGCATCATCTCCTGCACTGTTTTCATTAACGGTAACCACATAAACGCCACTGTTAACCTTAAGATCTAGTTCTCTGACTCTCTCAGAAGTTACATTATCAATACCTACTCCCAGAAACCCGCGCTGAACTTCGCCATGCTCCATCAAATCGTCGGTAACTTTTTTAGCAATATTGGCGGGTATGGCAAAAGAATAACCGGCAAAGGAACCAGTAGTAGAAGCAATAGCGGCATTAATACCGATCAATTCACCATTGGTGTTTACTAAAGCGCCACCGCTATTCCCTCGGTTTACCGCGGCATCTGTCTGAATAAAAGACTCAATGGCTGTGCCACCGCCCAGAATATTGATATTTCGCCCCTTGGCACTGACAATACCAGCCGTAACTGTTGAGGTTAGATTGAATGGATTACCAACGGCCAGCACCCACTGTCCCACTTTCACATTATCAGAATCGCCAAATACAGCATAGGGCAGATCAGTGCCGTCAATTTTCAATAACGCAAGGTCGGTTGTAGGATCCAGCCCTACAACGCTCGCTTCAAATACCCTGTTATCGTTAAGGGTAACCTGCACATTAACGGCATCCTGAACAACATGGTTATTGGTGATAACGTATCCATCATTGCTGATGATTACTCCGCTACCACTTCCCTGTATACGCCTCTCCGGGGCCTGCTGGGGTCGGCGGGGTCCAAAAAACTCTCTGAACATATCCCCCTGTCCAAAAAACTCATCATAAACACTGCTGGGTCTTTCAAATTCTGCACCAATATGCACAACGGTATTTACAGTCATTTCAGCAACGACCGTAAAATCCGGAAGGGTAGTGGGTATATTGGACAACATGGCTGTAAAAGCTGAAGGGGTAGGAATTCCTTTGTCCTCCTCATTTGAGCTCCCACCCGACCATATGGAACCCGCTGGAGCCGGCAAAACATAACGTTGTATCATCAAGGCAGATAATCCTCCTAACAGTGCAATGAATAAAAACAACAAAAACTTTCTCATACTTCCTTTTTTTAGATTAAGACTTTATTTTATACTTAAAAATAAATTGCTTTATTTTTCAATGGCATACATTTACAAAAGATGTACCTTTTTGAAGCCATTTTGTTCAAATGGTATACAAATAATCTTAATATTCGGAGTGAAAAACGAAAGAGTAACCCTTTCATTATCAAACAACAGTTAAATATAGTTAATAGAAAAATGAAGCGTATACAAAAATTGATTTGCTAAAATGAGCTTAATGCCCTTTTTTGTATTTTTGCAGTGCATACAAAATCAGCCTGTATCTTACATCATAATTATGGAAGGAATCCCATGAAAAGAAAACCTAAAAACGAATATAACGCCATTCATCTGTTCCTGGGATTACTTTTAGGTTTCTTGTTGGGTTCAACCATGATATATTGGCACTTCGACCGACAAACTGACAGAATTCTGGATGAAACATTTGCCAGGCTTACAACATATTTCTCAACACATACCATGAACTTTGATACCGGGGATAGTATTATCTATTTAAAGAACAAAACAAATTCTGATGTAGGTTTAGAACCATCTATCTCCTTTTCTTCAGCAAATCAAGCTGAAGAACAGTCTCTTATTGCCCAGGATAAATTATTGTACACCCGCATTATTTCGTTGCAAAATGTTCATGATGCCACCATTGGCTCAGAACGTAAGCTGGATTCTTTATTGGGAAATACATCCCTTCCGGTCCAGGATCAGTTGTTTTATATCGAATTCTGGGAATCGCCTTTCAACTCGGTGGGATATAGGATGGGTAAAAACAAAATTGTACTCTACGGAATTAAATCATTCGATCTGGCCAGTATGGCCATGCATGAAGGGAAAGTCTATCTTAAATATCTGGATGAATATTATCCTCTCGAACTCACCACCACCTTTAAGCCTCTGGTTCCCGTAAATGAGTTTTTCTTCTCCCACGAGGTACAACCTTTTTAATACATATATTTTTTTTTATCGCACCAACTCTACTATTAATCCCCACCCGAATTTCTTTATCCTTTAATTGAGGATAGTTTGAAAATAGAAGGTGAAAACACTAAGACATGACAATACCATTTTACAAATATCAGGGAGCTGGAAATGATTTTATTATTATTGATGAAAGAGAGGTGGTCTATCTTCCGGATTTGGCTGAACGCAATAAAACCATTTCCTGGCTGTGTGACAGAAAATTTGGCATTGGAGCTGATGGCTTAATGTTGCTCAGAAAGCATGAAAAATTTGATTTTCAAATGGTATATTTCAACTCCGACGGGTTCGAAGGAAGCATGTGCGGCAATGGAGGCAGATGCCTGGTTGCTTTTGCTGCTCACCAAAAGATCATCAGCAATACAACCACCTTTACTGCCATAGATGGGCGGCACAAGGCGGAAATTAAACAAACATCAGATGCCTCGATGATTGTATCTCTTCAAATGAAAGATGTAACAGAAATCAAACTCATAGATGATGGCCTTTTTCTTGATACCGGCTCTCCTCATTACGTTCTTTTCACAGATGCTCTGGCAAATATGGATGTTTATAAAAAAGGAAAGTATTACAGAAACAGTACTCTATTTGGCAGTGGAGGTGCAAATATCAACTTTGCCCAGCTCATAAATGGAGTTATTCACATTCGCACCTATGAAAGAGGAGTTGAGAATGAAACCCTGGCTTGTGGCACCGGAATCACCGCTACGGCCATTGCCGCTTATCATAAAGGCCTTATCCGAAACAATCAGCAGGTTCCCTTCAAAGCCATGGGCGGAAATCTTTCGGTATCTTTTCAAGCTCTTCAGCCTGGCCTCTATCAGGAAGTTTTTCTTGAAGGCCCCGCACAAAGGGTATATAAAGGAGAAATTAAAATCTGAGCATTGCTTTAGGATAATAGCCCGGATATTTGCGTTGGAATATTAAGCATTAATATAATTAATGATGTGCTTGATTTAAAATTCTTTGAGTATTTTTGATCTGAAACTATACAGGATAATAATTCAATCGCTACCACTATGCAGGCACTAAAAGGAAAGACCCTGAAACTAAGAGCCATGGAACCATCAGACATAGACCTGATGTATGAATGGGAGAACGACCCCGAAACATGGGTTTTCAGCAATACACATACACCGTTTTCGAGGTTTTACCTTGAGCAATATGTGATCAATTCACATTGCGATATTTACACGGAAAAACAACTCAGGTTGATGATTACCAACAAGGAGAATGAAACGGTAGGCTGTATAGATATGTTTGAATTCGATCCTTCAAATAAAAGAGCAGGTTTGGGTATTTTGATTGCCAAGACACATCGTAAGAAAGGTTATGCCTCAGAAACTCTCGATATCATCATTCATTATGCGCAAAACATATTAAACCTGCATCAGTTATATTGCAATATCAGTAGCGACAACAAAACAAGCCTTGAGCTATTCAAGAAAAAAGGATTTATGCAGACAGGATTGAAAAAGGAGTGGATATTTTCTGATCTTCAATGGCTTGATGAACACTTTCTCCAAATAATTTTCAACAACTAAAACATCACCTACACTTCATTTATGGGTAAAACAACTAAAAAGAAACTAAAAACCAATACTCCTTTCTGGCTTAAAATACTTATTTCCATAATAGTAATTTTGGTTATCAGCGCAGGCATAGCAAGCTGGCGATTATACCATGCCATATACGAACCCAATGTATTTTTGGGAGAACGAAAAACTTCGCACATTTTCATCCCAACAGGCAGTAATTACATTGATGTAAAAGCCATACTATATGAAAAGGGAATGATCGTTAACACCAATACTTTCGAGTGGCTGGCTGAAAAGAAAAACTACCGAAACAACATTAAGCCAGGTCGATATCTCATCCACAAGGATATGGGAAATAATGAACTAATCAACCTGTTGCGTTCAGGCCAGCAAGACCCCGTTATGCTCACCTTTAACAACATCAGACAAAAAGAACAACTGGCGGGTAGTATTGCTTATCAAATAGAGGCAGATTCGGCTTCTATTGTTCAGTTGCTCAACGACAGCAGTGTTCTTGAGAAATACGACATGACCCCGCAAACCTCAAAGTTGCTCTTTATACCCAACAGCTATGAGTTTTTCTGGAATACTTCTGCTGAGCAGCTCCTGGAGAGGATGCATCGCGAATACACCAATTTCTGGAATGAACAAAGAGTGCAAAAAGCCGAAAAAATCAGTCTAACCCCTGTCGAAGTGGGTACACTTGCCTCTATCATTCAACAGGAAACCAGTAAAGCAGATGAATTTGCCCGCGTGGCAGGAGTCTACATCAACCGCCTGAAGAAAAACATGAAATTGCAGGCTGATCCTACAGTCATTTTTGCAGCGGGTGATTTTACCATCCGTCGTGTGCTCAACAAGCATCTGGCCATAGATTCGCCCTACAATACCTATAAATATGCAGGTTTACCCCCCGGCCCCATTGCCTTGCCCGACCCACGCGTGATTGATGCCGTGCTCAACTACGAAAATCATCAATACCTCTACTTTTGTGCTAAGGAGGATTTTTCTGGCTACCATGCTTTTGCGCGCACCTATAGTCAACACATTACCAATGCAAGACGTTATCAAAGAGCCCTTAATGCCAGAAATATAAAAAGATAACCCTTAACATAAAGAAACATATAGAACACTAAAGCATGAGTATATGAAAATTAAATTTGGAACAGATGGATGGAGAGCTGTAATAGCCAAAGATTTTACAGTTGAAAATGTAGCACGGGTAGCTCAGGGAACTGCCAATTGGCTGCTGCAGCAAAAAGACAATCCCTCTGTGGTGTTAGGGCACGATTGCCGATTTGCAGGCGAACTCTTTGCTGAAACAGTAGCAAAGGTAATGGCAGCAAACAATATAAAGGTTTTTATGGCTGATGGGTTTGTATCTACTCCTATGATTTCGATGGGAACCCTGCATTATAAAGCCGATTTAGGCATCGTAATCACAGCCAGTCATAACCCTCCCGAATATAACGGTTACAAGTTAAAGGGCAGCTATGGGGGCCCTCTAATGGACCAGGAGATACATCAGGTAGAAGAACTGATACCCGAAATGGTAGATCTGAATTTCGATTATCTCAATTATAGCGAACTGATTAAAAACAAAGACATCGAAATCATTGATCTGGAAACCTACTATTGCAACTATTTAGAAGAGAAATTTGATCTGGAAGCCATCAGGAACTCCAATCTTTCTTTTGCCTTTGATGCCATGTATGGTAGTGGACAGAATGTTATGAGAAGACTCTTTCCTGACATTACGCTATTGCACTGCGAACGTCAGCCTCTCTTCGATGGCATTCCCCCCGAACCTCTGCACCGCAACCTGCTTGAGTTCTCCGAAATGATCAGACTGGCCGAAAATATTGATTGTGGTTTAGCCGTTGATGGTGACGCGGATAGAATTGCACTCTATGACCATCAGGGAAATTATGTAGATTCTCATCATACTATGTTATTACTTATCCACTACCTGCATAAATATAAGGGGCTGTCGGCAAAAGTGGCTACCGGATTCTCTTCCACGGTAAAAATTACCCGACTCTGTGAGATCTACAACCTTCCCCTTGATGTGGTCAAAATTGGCTTCAAACATATTTGCGGACTTATGGTCAATGAGAATATTCTTATGGGCGGTGAAGAATCAGGGGGTATTGCCGTTACTGGACATATACCCGAAAGAGATGGAATATACAATGGTTTGCTCATTTGGGAAGCGATGGTAAAAACAGGTAAATCATTGCGACAGCTTATTCAGGAAATTTACAATCTTACCGGCTCTTTTGCTTTTGAAAGAAGCGATTTGAGAATTACACCTCAGGAAAAATCAAGAATCGTTACCAATTGCGAAAACGATGTATACCAATCTTTCGGGCCATACGAGGTAGAACGTGTGGAAACCCTTGACGGGTTCAAGTACTATTTTAACGATCATGAATGGCTTATGATAAGACCATCAGGTACAGAACCCGTATTGCGCACCTATGCAGAGTCATCGACCCCTGACAAAGCACTGGAAATCCTGCAGCACTGCTACAACACCATTATGGATAACAACTAAGGGCTTTCTTTGGCACAGTATATCGGTAATGATTTGATACAGACAATTTACTTACTAATTATGCCTCATAATCCGCAACATGAATATGTAAAAGCAATAAGACGGGAAACAATGAGAAACATTGCTTCCCGTCTACCCATAGCTTTCATAATATTCTGTGTGTATTTTTCATCCATTCCATATTTAACAGCACAACAGGAATTACAGAATCAAAATCAGGTATCGGAATCAGAAAGTAACAAGCGGGCACTCATTGCAACAAGTATAGGACATGCTACGGTTTATACCGGGGCCATGCTTCTCCTGAATAAAGCATGGTATAGCGAACACCCCAGATCATCCTTTCATCTTCACGATGACTTTTACGACTGGTATCAAATGGATAAAACCGGTCATATAACATCAACGTATCATTTAAGCAGGTTGAGTTATGCCGCTTTTATGCATACGGGTATCAGCAACAAACAGGCAGCGCTCTGGGGCAGTGCTTCTGGAAGTTTATTTCTTTCCACAGTAGAAATTCTTGATGGTTTTTCCGATGAATGGGGAGCTTCATTATGGGATGTCTCAGCCAATACCCTGGGATCTCTGAGCTTTTATCTTCAACAAGTTGCCTGGCAAGAGCAGAGGATTATCTGGAAATACTCCTATACCCAAAGTGGAATGGGCAAATACCGTCCTGATTTGCTTGGCTATAACCTGGCAGAAAACCTTCTTAAGGATTACAACGGGCAAACCCACTGGCTGTCTTTCAACCTTCACTCGATAGCAGGAGGAAATAACAGCTTACCGGTCTGGCTAAACATTGCTATTGGCCACAGTGCCATAGGTTTGTTGGGTAGCCGATATAATCCACAAGACTTTAATGGTGACCTGTTGCCAGAGTTTAAACGGTACCGCCAGTTTTATATATCTCCCGACATAGATTTCGCCAGGATACCCACCCGTTATAAAGCATTAAAAGGTGTTCTGAATATGATGAACTTTATTAAGTTTCCTGCCCCGGCACTGGAATACAATCAAGGTAAAGGCGTTAGCTTCCATTTGGTTTTCTTTTAATTATTTCAGCTAATAGTATTTTATATCAATTATTATCTTACCTTTGCACGTCTTTTTGCGTCAGGCTTGTTGTTTGTAGAAACAGTTTAGTAAAGCCCGATGCGCTTTAATATCTAATACTGTTTTCATGTGAATTAACCCGGTAAACCTTTTACCACGATTACAAACAACGAAAGATCCCTTAAAACATCTTTCCTAAAATATTAACAAGACGGGTTTAGCATTGCTGCTATCTTATGGTCCTTAAGATTTATTTTTCTGAACCGCTCATCGCCATGCCGTCATCAGCTATTTTATGAATCTGACTGTCACGAAAAATTTGTTTTCGCCTACCCATGATGTGTATCAAAGACATCAGGTGGAATGCTTATGAAGCAAAGTGTCGACCATTAAGATCAAAAGCTGGAAAAATATCACTAAAAATATAATTAAAAACCGATGGATTTATAGCTCCATCACACTTAACAACAATTCTTTTTATGATTACAACTACAACATTCTCCGATCTTTTCCTTAGCGAAGATTTACTGTCGGCCATTACAGAGATGGGCTACGAAATCCCCACCCCTATTCAGGAACAATCAATACCAGTAATGCTCGATGGCCATGATATGATCGGTCAGGCTCAAACAGGTACAGGTAAAACGGCAGCTTTCGGTCTTCCTATTCTGGAGAAAATAAATCCTGCTGACAAAACAGTACAGGCACTTATCCTATGCCCTACACGCGAGTTGTGTGTTCAGATTGCCAGCGAACTGGACAAAATGTCGGCCCGTAAAAGAGGGATAAAAATCCTTTCCGTTTATGGTGGAGACTCTATGTCACGTCAGTTAAGAGGATTAAAAGACGGAGTACAAATAGTGGTAGGCACCCCGGGTAGGGTTATGGATCATCTTAGAAGAGGCACATTAAAAATTAGCAATCTTAAAGTTGCGGTAATGGACGAAGCCGACGAGATGCTCAATATGGGTTTTAGAGAAGATATGGAAACTATTCTTCAGGATACCCCCTCCGAAAAGCAAACCGTTATGTTTTCGGCCACCATGTCTAAACCTATCCAGGAAATCAGCAGAAAATTCCTCAGAACCCCAAGAATTATAAAGGTTGCCGATAAAAGTATAACAGCCTCTACTATAGAACAGATATATTTTGAAACCCGTGGAGCCAAGAAAAGCACCATCATTTCAAATCTTATTCAACTGCACGAATTAAAATTATCTCTTGTATTTTGTAATACCAAGGCAAGAACAGATGAAATAACCGAAGAGCTTCGTAAAGCCGGCCTGAAAGCAGAAGCTTTGCATGGCGACCTTAGCCAGAGTTTGAGAAATCAGGTATTGGCCAGGTTTAAAAGCTCAAACATCAATGTATTGGTTGCCACCGATGTTGCTGCACGTGGTCTGGATGTAAACAATGTAGATGCAGTGTTCAACTTCGATCTTCCCCATGACGACGAATACTATGTTCACCGTATAGGTCGCACAGGTCGTGCCGGAAAAACAGGACGCGCTTTCAGTTTCGCTGAGTCGAGAAAAGACGATAGAAAAATCTTTGAGTTGGAGCGATTTATTAAAATGAAAATCGAAAAAGGTGTTGTCCCTACCCAGCGCGAATTGTTGGAATCTAATCTGGCTAAGTTAGAGAATTCTCTCATGACAATTGCCACAGAGAACAACCTTAAGGATTATGAAAAAGTTCTGCAGGATATGTATGCCAAAGGCTTTGAACCCCATCTCCTGGCAGCCTGTCTGCTTAAAAAGACCTTAGACGAGAATGGCATTAGCCTCAGGGAACAAAAGGTTTTTGTAGAGAAAAGCCGATCCGAAAGACCAGAAAGAAGCCCTAGAACGGAAAGAAATGGTGATCGCAAAAGTTATGATTCAGATCATTCACCCAAAATCAGACTGCATCTTGGGCTGGGTAAAAAAGATAAAATCAAACCCGGAGATATTGTTGGCGCTATAACAGGCGAATGCAAAATAAAGGGAAATGAGATTGGCGTTATCGATATGTTTGATCATTTCAGCTATTTCGAAGTAGCCGAAAGTCAGGTGAGAAAAGTATTAAAAGGTATGAACAAAAACACCATCAAAGGGAAAAAGGTTATGCTTTCAATAGCCCGAAACTAAGATCAATGCAACATATACCTTCAGCTACATGAAAGCCATTACAAGGGATAATCGATATGGTTATCCCTTGTTTTTTTTATTACAAAGGATGAATAGGACAATATAATTTGCTTATATATTCATATTCTTCCCTACTTTTGTGGCACAATGGTTGTCAATCTATAGCCACCAGAAACAACAAACTGAAATCAGCCTGTTTCAAATATCAACAATTAGCAGTTATACAATGTTATAGCTAATGTGGTATCCATGTTGGGTTCGTGGTTGAATGTCAGTAGACCTGACGTTATTACATCTTAATGACAAAATGACCTTATATTTTTATGGATAATTTTTTTGATTTAAACGGATTGCACTTTTCAGGAATGATGGAAACAGATACAGAATACATACCCTTGCTGTCGCCCGAAGAAGAAGAAATGATGACTGCAGAAGAATTGCCGGAGATACTTCCCATTCTCCCACTCAAGAACACCGTGCTTTTTCCCGGGGTTGTTATCCCTATTACCATCAACAGAGATAAATCCATCAAACTGGTTAGGGAGGTATACAAGAAAGACAAAGTAGTAGGTGTGGTATCTCAAAAGGATGACAATGTTGAAGATCCCGAATTTTCTGATCTCAACAACATTGGCACCGTTGCCTATATATTAAAAACCCTTACCATGCCCGATGGAAGCACCACGGCTATTCTTCAGGGGAAAAAACGTTTTAAGATGAAATCGGTGGTTGAACAAGAGCCTTACCTTAAGGCAACGGTTTCTTCTTACGACAAACGCACTGCGCCCAAATCCGATAAGAATTTCAAAGCCCTCATTGCTACCATTAAGGATCTGGCCATTCAAATTGTAAACAAATCACCTCAAATACCCAGTGAAGCGGCTTTTGCAATAAAAAATATAGAAAGCCCTGTTTTTCTGGTAAACTTCATTTCGGCCAATT
>JBEPXC010000056.1:0-17758 GCA_041642035.1 Sphingobacteriia bacterium | reverse complement strand
CCTGCTTTATTACCTCATGGCAGGAATCATTCAAAATATACTGCATGGGTTCAAAAGATATCCTGCCGGTCTGGATTCTGGCCCATTCAAGCAAATCTTCAAGCATTTTGTAGGTATTCCGGGCCACGTCTTTGGTGATTTGCAAATACTCCAGGGTCTGTTCTTTTTCCAGCTCTTCGTAATCTTCCAAAAGAATGTCTAAAAGCCCCATTATACTGTTGAAAGGATTCTTGAGGTCATGTCCCAGAATCGCTATAAAGCGGTCTTTATCGGCATTGGTTTTCTCCAGCTTCAGATTTAGCTCTTTGATCTGTTTTGTTCGGTCACGTGCCTTGATTAGCTCAGCAGCCAGCAAATACAGCAATACACTGATGGTAAGTCCGCTCAACAGCACGAAAATCATATTTCCTCTGTACCAAAAACTGGTTTCTTCACTCGATGTAACCAGAGTCCAGGCCACGTCATTAAGCCTGATGGGTAATATTTCGGTAAAAAGGGTCTCTCTTCTTTGCCTTGGTATTCCATTTCGACTGTTGTATAATAGTGTTTCTTCCGAAATGACTTCTCCGTCGTATATTTGAAAATGAATACCCTGCTGCCGGGTCGTTTGCCACTGCTCAAAGATACCCTCGGTAAGATCTTTTATCCGGTAAGGACTATACACCCAGCCTTTTGCAGCAGCCCGTCGCTCCTTGATGGTATTCAAAGGCATTCCTTCGTGATAAACAGGAGCGTAGATCAGAAACCCCGCTTGTACATCTTCATCGGTTTCCTGTACCAGTAACACCTGACGAGAAATTGCGGCATAATTCGAATCTATAGCAGCCTGCATGGCTTCCCGTCGAATGGGTTCAGAAAACATATCATAGCCAAAGGCACGTAAGTTACGACCTGAAAAGGGCTCCAGATACAGGATGGATGTATATACATCGCGCTCATACTCCGGCGTAACACTGTAATTCGGAAAACCATTGCTTCTTACAAATCTTATATGTTCAGACAAATTATCCGCAGGAATTATATGGGCATACCCAAAACCCTGGATACCCGGAAAATGCTTACTTATTCTGCTATGTTCGTAAAACTGTTTCCACTCGTTATGAGTTACCGTATCAACGGTTGCAAACAGGCCTACCCCATTACGAAGGATTTGGGTTTGGGTTTGTAATCTGCTTTCGAATAATAATTGTAATTGAATACTTTCGAATTTGACCTCCTGCCGGATTTCATTTCGAAGATTGCTGAAAGTGACAAATACAAGATAAGTAGTGACTCCCAGCCCAAAAAACAATACTAAAAGAGATTTCCAGGATGCATATCCTGATAAAGTAGCTTCCTCATCCTTTTCTCTCCTGCTTAATTTAATCATAATGATATTTTTTCCTATCAAACAACACATTTACAGGCATTAAAGGTATGAATATTTAGAATAGGTCGCAAATTTAAATTGGGAAGTAAGCTGGAAGCTCAAAGCTGGAAGCTGGAAGATACCAAGTCCATACTTAAACCGTATTTAAACCGTAAAATTACGGTTTAAATACGGTTTAAGTACGGACTTGCTTCGATGGTGATGCATCATCGGATGGAGAATATTTTGCCTACGGTTTAAAACAGGCAGAAAAATAAAGGTATGTTGTTAAAAATGTGTTGTCGTTTAGGAGGTATGTTAAAAATTAATCGTTAATTTTAGACCATTAAATCAATTCTGAAGACATTAAGTACCCAATTTACCAAAGAAATAGCAATCCCTTTTATCTTTTTTGAAACACATAAAAATTAATAATCATGAAGAAGCTCAATTTTTTAGTGGCCGTTTTGATGGCTGGACTCGGCATGCTGGCTCAGGCACAGCAGCAAAAAGATACTTTCACAGCCCGTGAAATGTGGCACATGGAACGTGTGGGTGGATTTGAAGTCTCACCCGATGGCAAAATGGCCGTTTTCGCTGTGACGCAATACAACATAGAAGAAGACAATTCAACATCCGATCTGCATCTTCTCAACCTGGAAACAGAAAGCATACGACAAATAACCTTCTCGGGCAAGGAAAGCGCTCCGGTTTGGAGCCCCGACGGCCAGAAGATTGCCTTCGTATCGCGTCGTCATGATGGCCCGGGACAGGTTTATGTGCTGGACATTACGGGAGGGGAAGCACAAAAAATAACCGACTTACCCATTGGGGTATTTTCGCTCAAGTGGTTTCCTACGGGCAACCGTATAGCCTTTGGTGCCAACATACTGCCTGAATACAACGGGGATTTTGAGAAGCTGAAAGAGATGCAGGAAGAAATGAAGGAAAGCAAAGTTTCGGCACGGGTCACAGAAAACGCCATGTACCGATTTTGGGACAAATGGCTTACCGATGGCTACTTCCCCAGGCTATTTAGTGTTGACCTAAACGACAAAAAAGTTGTCGACCTCATGCCTGAAACATCTAACTACTTCAACATGATGGGAGGCGTATCCTACGACATTTCTCCCGATGGAAACAACATTGTGGTCAGCATCAACAGCACACCTCCACCCTTTGAAGTACTTAACCACGACATTTACCTGCTCGCTGCTGACGGCAGCGGACAACTCACCAACCTTACGCCCGCTAATCCCGCCTCAGACTCCAACCCGGTATACAGCCCCGACGGTTCATTCATCATTTACGGAAAGCAGGATCTTTATCATTTTTATGCCGACAATGTGGAGATGATAAAATATGAGTTTTCCAACAACAGCCATACCAACCTGAGCGCAGAAATAGATTTATCCGCCTCAGGCTGGGTAATGTCGGCCGATGCCAAAACCATTTATTTTGTTGCCGAACAAAATTCGCGTACGGCTTTATTCAGCATCCCGGCTTCGGGCGGAAGGCATACCGAAATATTCAACCAGGGCACCAATGGCAATTTGCGACTGGCAGGTGCCGACAAAAAAACCCTGTTGTTTACCCATCATAACCTCAATAGGCCCACTGATATTTATAAAGTAGATCAAAAAGGCGACAACCTTACCCAGGTGACCCGCTTCAATGAAGAACGCCTGCAGCAGTTAAACCTTGGTGAGGTAGAGGATGTAACTTTCAAGGGCGCTAATGATGCCGACATTCAGATGTTTATTGTATATCCCCCCGATTTTGATCCAGCCAAGAAATACCCCCTTGTGCTGATGATTCACGGCGGGCCACATGGCACTTTTGGCGACTATTGGCATTACCGCTGGAATGCACATCTTTTTGCGGCCCCCGGCTACGTAGTGGCACTGCCCAATTTTCATGGCTCTACCAGCTTCGGACAGGAGTTTGCCATGTCTATTCATGGAAGACACGCTGATGCCGCCTACGAAGACATCATGAAGGGTACCGATTATATGCTGGAAAGAGGATTTATTGACGAAAGTAAAATGGCTGCCACCGGCGGAAGCTATGGTGGATATATGGTAAGCTGGATAGCCGGTCACACCGACCGCTATGCCACCCTGGTCAACCATGCCGGCGTATACGATCTGCACCTGCAATTTGCATCGGATTATGCCGGAAACAGGGGCTATCAGTACAGTGGCACCCCCTGGGAAGATTTCGATGTACTCAATGAACAGAACCCCTCGCAGTTTGCCCATAACTTCAGCTCTCCCATGCTGGTCATCCATGGCGAACAGGATTTCAGGGTCCCGGTGGCACAAGGATTGCTGGTGTATGGTATCTACAAATCGATGGGACTGGAAGCTCGCCTGGTGTATTATCCCGACGAAAACCACTGGATCCTCAAGCCCCAGAACTCTATTTTCTGGTATAAGGAATTGCACAACTGGCTGGGGAGGTTTTTGAAAGAGGAAGGGAACTAAAAACTCTTATATAACAAATGCTGGAAGCTGGAAGCTCGAAGCTGGAAGGACGAGACCCGAAGACTTTCCATTGACCGAATGAATCGGAGCAGGCTGTCCGGAGGAGTCACTATGAATTTATTTCAGGATGGAAACGTCTTGAATATACGCAGTCAAATTTTTTGTTGGATTGCTGAATGTTTAATCTCTTAATAGAGCAAGGAGAGGTTAAGTCTAAAACGCTTAACCCTAAACGTAGGTTCCTGAACTTTCAACTTTTAGTATTAACTTTAAGGCTGACAATAAAACAGCTGCGATTCGATTTAATAATATGTAATTGAAGTTGCAGCATGTCTTTCTACAGGTATATTTAATATTTTAGAATCATGAAAACGCAATTTATAACAGACGATTCTGGCAATAAACTAGCTGTGATCATGCCCATAAAGGAATATCAGAAGATGTTGGATGAGCTGGACAAAATAGAGGATGTCAAGCTATACGATGAAATAAAATCAAGAAAAGAAGAAACCTTACCCTTCGACGAATATCTAAAAAGGCGTAAAGAGAAGAAAAATGCCTGATTATAAGCTGATTATTACCACTACTGCTCAGAGACAGCTTGATAAACTGCCCCGGGGATCATGGCCGGGAAACCTTATCCCTGATGGATTCAGCAACAAAATTGTTTAATGACATTTTTTCTTCCATTGCCTGTAATGAGGCTCTTCGGTGAAGCTCTGCCGATATTCTTACATTAAAGCTGCCCCTTAAAGGTTTTTCCGCAGTAATATCTTCTCTTTTACAATCAGCCAGATAATTGTCGATGGCATCTTTAAAATCTCCTTCCAGCTCTGTACCTGTCTTTCCTTCATATGATATAAGACCGCTGATTCCAAGTACTTTGCCAAAGAGCAAACCGTCCTCTTTGCTGTATTCAATACTTCCTGTATAGCCTTTATATTCCAGATTTTTCATAATCCCAATATCTCTTTTATTTGTTTTAGTTGATACTGTTTCATTATACCCGATGGATGGGGTTTATGCAACATTATGGGAACGCCTTTTGGATTCATAAACTTAACCCTTGAACCAAAAGTCTTTCCTTTTTTTACTTCTTAAAAATTAAAATAGCCTAAGAGTTTTACCCGTTTCATCGTAATGAAAATCAGAAGGTAAGGTTAAGAACCGCGAAACTAATTTTTCTTTCTTAGACATACACAAAAGTAACTATATTTAGTTGCTAATTCACGTTTTTAAACAATACACTTGAGCTTTTAAGGATGCATTTAATCAACAGAAAAAACATTGTCTCAAATGGTTACTAACCCACAGATGTTCACTAACGCACATTCATTGTACCAGATCGCACAATACATGCTCTGGCTTTAAAAGGCATTCAGGCGCAAATAGTTGTTTCCATGATTGTTAAAAACTATGGCACGTTTTTGTATATATAACATTTAAAAGTGTACACAAACTAACCTGTAAAAAGCGCTGTAATGTTCAAAATGTACCTGAGAACCGGCTGGAGAAATATTATTAGAAATAAATGGACTGCTTTTATCAATGTCTTTGGCTTGTCGGTTGGTTTGGCAGCATCCATAATTTTGTATGTATATATCGATCATGAAACGGGATACGACCAGTTTCACAAAGAAAAGGACCTTATTTACCGCGTTATAACCACTTTTGATGGTGATGGAGATAATGTACTTCCACGTACCTTTCCTGTGGTTGCACAATTACTTCCTGATGATTCGCCCCTGGTTGAAAAGGCTGTAAGAATCAGGCCTGAAAGTTATCATATAAAAACCGATGGAAATCTCCATCCCCGTGAAGAATTTCTGCTTACCGATCCCAACTTTGTTCAAATGTTTGATTTCAAAGTTATTGCAGGAGATCTCACAGCCACACTGCAGGATCCATATTCAGTGGCCATAACTCCCGGGCTGGCAGAAATGCTTTTCGGCAGTGATGATCCACTAAATCAGATTATTGAGGTGGAGACTAGTTTCATTGATAGGGAAATGCAACGACTTTCTCAACGCTATATCCCGGTTCATGTAGGAGCAATTGTTGAAAACGAATCGTTAAACACCCACCTGGAATTCTCTGTTTTGCAAAGTTTTGAATCCATTGATCCAAATTACTCCAGTACTTTTTCCAATGATGTGTTCGTATATTTACAATCAACACAGATTCTGAATCAAAGGGATATTGAAACAACCGGACAGCTTATTAAGGAGTACATCGTAGAGCGTTTTGGTGAGCCCTATCGCGACAGGGTTGACATTTCGCTTCAGAAGCTTACCGATATTCATTTCGGCCCAATATATGGGTATGATATGGGACCAAGAGGCAATAAACGCCTTATACACATCTTTATTGCAGTGGCCATTTTCATCCTGGTTATTGCCATTATAAACTTTGTCAACATTGTGACGGCACGATCAGAAAAACGTGCTACGGAGGCAGCCATCAGAAAAGTATCAGGAGCACAAACCCCTCAGATCATCATGCAATTTTTGGGCGAGTCGATACTGATTACCTTCATGGCAATGCTGTTTGCTCTTATCCTGGCCGAGATTATGATTACACCCGTTGGACAGCTTTTGAACCGCGACCTTAGCCTGCTTAGCAATATATCTGTGCAAACTGCCATTATGATTATGGTGCTTATTGTATTAATAGGTACACTTTCGGGTATTTATCCCGCTATTCTTTTCTCGAGCTATAATCCTGCGCTCATCCTCAAGGGCAAATCAATGAGTGGCTCAAGAAATCCTTTCCTAAGGATCATGCTGATCATCATTCAATTTGGCATATCGGTGCTGTTGATCATTACCATACTTGTATTTAACCGGCAGATCGATTACATGAAAAATGCCGATCTTGGTTTTTCACCCAAGAACGTATTGATTTTCTCAGGACTTACTGATAAAATGATTACCCGCTATGATGCTATTAAAGCAGAGATAGAAAGTCACCCCGGAATTATTCATGTGGCATCTTCTCAGGCATTTCCCGGTAGAAGTGGCAGCGGTATGTCGATCCGCAAATCTGATGCACCAGAAAATATGAGTCTCTCTGTCACCGAATACAGAACAGGGCGTAATTTCCAGGAAACATTCAACATCCGACTGAAGGAAGGAAGATGGTTTGATTATGACAGCCCCACGGATATCCATAACTTTGTTGTAAATGAAGCCGTAGTGAAATCAATGGGGCTGGTTAATCCGGTTGGTGAAGAGGTAATCATGTGGAAAAGAAAGGGGAATATCATCGGGGTGGTGGAGGATTTTCATTTTACCTCCCTCAAAAATCAGATTCAGCCTCTGGTGCTTTCAGCATATTCACCAGCATTTTATTTCATCTCGGTCAAAATTACAGAAACAAATGCAGATCAGACTATAGATCACATTAAGAACACCTTCCAGGCATTTGACCCCTCGTATCTTATCAACGAAACCTACCTTGATACCTTTTTTCAAAACCTGTACAGGCAGGAGGAGAATAACAACCGGATATTAAGTTATGCTTCGACACTGGCAGTAATCATTGCCATGATGGGCATTTTTGGATTAAGCTCATACATTATTATGGCACGCACCCGCGAAATAGGTATACGCAAGGTTATGGGTGCTTCAACAGTCCAGATCATTGTAGTGCTTTTCAAAGATATCATCAGATGGGTTTTGCTGGCAAACCTGTTGATATGGCCGCTTGCCTGGCTACTTATGATACGGTGGCTCGAAGGTTTCCCCTACCGCATAAACATGTCGGTTCTTTACCTTTTTATAGCAGGCGTTGTATCGCTGGCAATTGTGGCTATAGCCATTTCAGGGCAGACCATCAATGCTGCACGTAAAAACCCTGTTGATGCACTTAAGGCGGAATAGCGGTTAAGAAAGTTGGGTGGGTTTATAAAGTTGAAAGAGTGTAGAATGTTTAGGTTAAAAACGATTTATTGGGTGTGTAATGATTTTACAGCATACGGAGAGCAGGCAGGTTGAATACCTTCTGTCAATGCAGATTTAGATAAAACGCCTTTAAATCACATTGAGTTTTTGAAGCACTTCAATCAGATCAACAGGTTTAAGGGGTTTGGTGATATACTCATCCAGGCCTGCATTCATATATTTTTCACGATCGCCTTCGAAAGCATTGGCGCTTAATCCAATAACAGGAGGTAATTCGGTATATTTTTCCTTTAGCTTATGGGTAGCGGTAAGTCCATCCATTACGGGCATTTGAATATCCATCAGTATTATATCATATTTTCCCGGCTGATAGGTATCGAGCAATTCCTGCCCATTGGCAGTGAAGGTAACCGAAAATCCCATGCTTCGCAAAATGATATAAAACACCTTCTGGTTTACCTTTTTGTCCTCAGCCATCAGGATACGCATGCCTTCCAGCTTATCAGAAAAGTCAATGCTGTCGGTAATTTCATCAACCGTGTGTTGCTGAGGCCCTTGATCCGCTAAAAATGTGAAAAAGAATTGGCTCCCTTTTCCCAGCTCGCTTGAAAAGCCTATTTCACCCCCATGCTGCTCCACCAACTGTTTACAGATAGCAAGTCCCAGTCCGGTGCCGGAGTGTATCCGGCTGTGATCAGCGTGCAACTGTGTAAAGGGGTTAAAGAGATCGGCCTGGCGATCATCAGCAATCCCAATACCGGTATCGGCAATAGTTATCTTTACTTTCACCGGATTTTCCAGTAGAATCCTATCCGAAAGCTTATGGGGTTTCATTTCCTTGTTTATGAGTTCAGCGGTAAGAGTGACCTTTCCCTTTTCGGTAAACTTCATGGCATTGTTCATCAAATTGTTAATCACCTGCGACAACCGTCCTTTGTCGCCTCTGACCAGGGCCGGAATATTTTTATCGATATGAGCTTTTAGTTCCACTTCACTTCTGGATACTTTGCTGAATGCATTCACCCTTTCTCTAATCATTTTATGAAGATCGAATTCCTGGAAAAATATTTTTAGCTTTCCCGCTTCAATCTTTGAGAAATCGAGCACCTGGTTTACGATTTCCATCAGGTTTTCGCTGGAATTTTCCATGATATTCAAATACTCCTTCTGGGACTGGTCGAGCTGTGTTTCCTTGAGGATATCCAACATACCCACGATACCGGTAAGCGGCGTGCGAATCTCATGGCTCATGTTGGCAAGAAAATTCTGCTTGAATTTAATGGCTTCTTTTGCCAGGGCAACCTGTTTCTCGAGCATTTGCTGTTGATTTTGTATCGTCCGGTCTTCAACCAACCCAATGGCACCGTCTACTTCGCCCTGTACATTCATCACAGGAGACAGCATCACACTAACGGAAGTGGTTTTGCGGGTAAAAACCGAAGTATAATCTCCTTCAAATACAGCAGGCTGCCCCAGCAAAATTTCGCGGTAAAGATTCACAATGCGCTGATCAGGCAGTTGGGTGTAATCCAGACCCAGGAGTTTTTCACGCGACAATTCGGTGATATCTACGAAATTCTGATTACAGTCGGTTATGATTCCTTTCTTGTTGATATAGAAAATCCCCACGGGTACATTTTCGAATATCAACCGGTATTTTTTTTCGTTCTTTATCAGTGTTCGCTCGGCCTCAACCCTTTTGGTGATATTCTCCTTGATAGAAATGAAATTTTTTATCACCCCATCATCGTCCTTAATCGGCGAGATAAAAGCTGATTCCCAATACAATTCGCCTGATTTGCTTTTGTTGGCAATAATTCCTCGCCAGTCTTCGCCCGAGAGGATGGTTTTCCACAGGTGACGGTAAAATTCTTTTCCATGGATACCGGATTTCTGGATATTTGGGTTTTTACCCAGAGCTTCTTCAGCCGTATATCCGGTGACTTCAGTGAATTTGGGATTTACATATTCGATACGTCCTTTGGTGTCGGTTATCATTACCACCGCAGGGCTTTGTTCAATACCCTTGGTAAGCTTCTGAATCAATTCTAGTGAACGTTTTTGTTCTGTAATATTGGTAAAGATAACAGCGATTTGATTTTCGGAGGGTTTAAAAATCCATAGGTCAAAATAACGTTTCAGTCCTTCAAAATAATTCTGGAATTGAATCGGTTTGCCGGTAATGGTGACCTGGGCAAAGGTATCGTACCAATATCCTTCTGCCTCAGGGAAAAACTCCTTCATGGTTTTGCCCAGGATATCCTCTGATTTCATCCCTGTGAGGGTTTCAAAGGCCGGGTTGATAGCCATATATCGGTAGTCAACCGGATAATTGTCTTCCCTGCGGATGATATCATACAAGGCAAAGCCCTGGTTCATATTGTCGAACAGCTGCCGGTATTGCTTTTCTTTGGTTTGAACAACATCCAAAGCAATAGCTTTCATTATCTGATCGGTAACATCCTTTACAATCCCCCATGAAAGATTTACCTTACCGGAAGCATCCTTTTGATGGATTCCTTTCTGGTGCAGGTATCTTTCAGCAGCATCAGATTCGCGTATGATGCGGTACTCCAATTCATAGCTGTCACTTTTGAGGGAGCTAAAAAAAGTCTCCTCAACATACCGCCGTTCATCAGGATGCACAAAAGTGAGAAAATTGTCGTAGTTACGCTTTTGATTGCGGGCACCATAGATACGAGAGGTATTCTCCGACCATTCCAGAATTCGGGTGTTGTGGTTATAAACCCAGGTGCCAAAGTCAGCCATCTTTTCGGCCATAGGCATCAGACCCTTGGGATCAAAAAGATTAAACGGTGTTGGTTGCCCCCTTTGAAATTCTTGCTGCCGGGCAGAAACCATAAGAATAAAATGCCTGGGAAAGGGAGAATAGGCATGAAAATGTAGCATTTCGTCCTGATGTCTGAGCAGAAAACGGGCAGGGGTTTGTTTTAGAGCAACCGCCCCGACATGCTTGATTATATTTTCAAACCACCCACTGCCTTTATCAAAAATACGCGATGCCTTTGTATAATCAGAAACGGGTGCTTGCAGCATCTGCGATAGGAACGTTATTTAACCGCAGCAAATTGAGGTACCAGCCCTTTATACCTATGAGCCCGATTACCTGTTATAGACATCACAACAATTTATATCGCCTGGTGTTTCTTTAAAGACTTACGTATTATTGTAAAGCTGATTTATTATGCATGATTTTCTTTTTACCGCCCAGGGCGTAGCCCTTGAGGAAGCAGAAAAAGCTGTTGTTCTCATCCATGGCCGGGGGGCACCCCCGGAAGACATACTGGGTCTGGCCGATTATTTTGACGACGGCAAGACTTATTTCGCTGCCCCACAAGCAGATCATTTCACCTGGTATCCAAACAGTTTTCTGGTGCCCAGGGCGCAGAACCAGCCATGGCTTGATAGTGCCCTGGACAACCTGGAGCGTCTTATCGCCATTCTGGAACAAAAACTTCTATCCGAGAGAATCTTTATCATGGGGTTTTCGCAAGGTGCTTGTCTGACGGCTGAGATAACCTGCCGAAACGCACGCAGGTTTGGCGGTATAGCAGTTTTTACCGGGGGATTGATAGGGCAATCGGTAGAACGGCGCCGCTATAAAGGCGACTTTAAATCAACAAAGGTATACATCAGCAATGGTGATGGCGATCCGCACATTCCCCTGGAAAGAACAGAAGAGACGGCCACCATTATGAAAGAGCTGGGGGCCGAAGTGGTTAAGGAAATTTTTCCCAACAGACCTCATACCATCAATATGAGCGAAATAGAAAAAGTCAGGAGCTGGCTATTGAACCTATAGTTTGTGTTGTATACTTGTCATATCAGCTCAATTGCATTTGTTGATACTGCTTGCAGCTACTATACATCATAATTCCCGATCATTATTACTATCTTTGCCTCCAGGGTAGCGTTTACAGCAACACGTATTACCTGCATCAAGAAAATAGCCATCAATACATTTACAAACTACAAATAAACCAGGGCACATGATTTACAAAGAAGACATCAAAGCGTTGGAAAAAAGGCTTGAGGCCTTGAGGAGGTCACTTTGACGTGGACCAGAAATTGAATCACATCCATCAACAAGAAGAAAAAACCGAAGATCCTCACTTTTGGGATGACCCCAAAGAAGCAGAAAAAATCCTTAAAGACATCCGGGATCATAAAAAGTGGACCGATAGTTTCAGCGGTAGCGAAAGCGCCATTGAAGACCTTAAGGTAATCTATGAATTTTATGAGGCTGAAGAAGCTAGCCAGGAAGATGTAATGGAGCAGCATAAAAAAGTGCTGGAGTATCTGGATGGGCTTGAGTTTAAAAAAATGCTCAGCAAAGAAGAAGATAGGCTGGCAGCTATAGTTAACATCAACTCGGGAGCCGGGGGAACAGAAAGTCAGGATTGGGCAGAGATGCTCATGCGGATGTACCTGAGATACGGTGAGAAAAAGGGATACAAAACCAATGTTCTCGACCTGCAGGAAGGAGAGGCTGCAGGCATAAAGTCTGCAACCATTGAATTTGAAGGAGACTTTGCCTACGGATATCTCAAGGGTGAAAACGGCGTCCACCGCCTGGTGCGCTTGTCGCCTTTTGACTCAGCCAATAAAAGACATACTTCATTTGCTTCGGTATATGCCTATCCGGTTATCGATGATAACATAGAAATAGAAATTAATCCTGCTGATATCAGTTGGGATACCTTTCGCTCGAGCGGGCCGGGAGGGCAAAATGTAAACAAGGTTGAAACAGCGGTAAGGTTAAAGCATGCACCCAGTGGCATCATCATTGAATGCCAGGAAACCCGATCACAGGGGCAGAACCGTGAGAAGGCTCTGACGATGTTGAAATCGCAGTTGTATGAAATCGAATTGCGCAAAAAACGAGAGAAACTCCAGGCCATAGAAAGCACAAAGAAAAAAATCGAATGGGGGTCGCAAATACGATCGTATGTAATGCATCCCTACAAGATGGTAAAGGATTTACGCACCAATACTGAAACCTCCAACGTTCAGGCCGTTATGGATGGCGAGCTGGATGAATTCATCAAGGCATTTCTTATTGAATACGGAGATGTGTAAATATTTGTTTTGCTCTTATTAAACAACTTTGGAAAGTTAAGGTAAGAACAGGAGGAAGGAAGAAAGCCGGAAGCTGGAAAGAAGAGAAAGACATGGGTAAGTCTTTTGGGGATGGAAACCTCGGGATGAGAGTTTTACTAAAACAACTGTAAAATGTTGTTTTTCATAGGACTATGCGCCACAGCCATGAGGGGCTGCAAATGGAACGTCAGGGGTTTCATTATTGACCATGCATAGCATATCCATCGCATCGGGTATTATCTTACGCAGCGAACGGCATATCCACTTGATTTGGAGAAAGTATTGGCATGAATACCTGGGTTAAAATAATGGGTATAGAACATTAAAGCCGTTGTAGTATCATTTTCGGTAAAAGACCAAAAAGCTGCATTGTAACCTAAACCATCGAAAGAACCAGAAGGATCGCGCAAGCCTGTGGGAATAACATTCATACGGGTAACATTATTTGCACCCCGGTTGGGCTCATACCAAAGACCATTTCCCTCTTCGATTGTACCGGTAGAACGTATCATTCCACCGGCAATAGCGCTTAACTCCTGCCCACCGGCTTGGAATTCATTGTAGCCAACACTCAATTCATCCAGATGACCAATGAGTTGATCCCAATCGGTGACATCAGGAACCCGCCATTGCGGCGGGCATAAGCCTCTTTGATCGCTTATGGTATACCAGGTGTAAAGTTGTCCATAAGGAGTAGAATTTTCTGCATTATCATTATAGTGAAAATAATATTTCGGCCCCGGCACCGCGGAGTAATTGCCCCGCCCTGTTCCATCTGTAATTGAATCACCATTATTATAGGTTATGACCTTAAGGTTATCTCTCATCCAGGATTGATTTCCAATTTTTACTACACTATAGCTATTGCCATCGGAATCCTGCACCGCGGTGGGTGTAGTAAAAGCAACTGTAGAGCTGTAGTAAACCTCTTCGTTATGCACATAATAGGCTCTTACAAAATAGTTTTCCCCTTCCATAAGCCCAACTGAGCGAAATTGATGCAATCCCTCCAAGGGCTCCAACTCAAATACAATATCATTAATATCGGGTGGATCGTTGGTTGACCAACAAAATCCTGCTTCTTCAACAGTATTCATTTGTCCGGTAAAGTTGACAGTATAATAAACGGAAGAGGAAGTAACAAAATCTGCCGAGAGATTTTCGGCGGTTGCTGGCCAGGTTCCATCATTATCATCACTACAGGAAGTGAAAGCAATCATAATAAACAAGCCCCAAACTCCGATCCATTTAAGGAAAAACATTTTATTGTTCATAGGATAATTGACTATAGTGTTAATTAGGAAGGATATCTCCTCTACAAAGCTACCACTTATTTCCATCGGATACAATTAATATTTAATACGTTACAACAGGGTATATTTCAAAACATACCTGATTTTAAAACTCTTAGATATCAACAGAAGCAAACGTTAAACAAAGCAATAAGAAGTTAATTTTCGTGGATTTGTAACTGTCTTTTTATCATTTGTTTGAGTCTTAAAGTTAATAACTTTCGCCAATTGTTAATAATCTCTTTCGAATCAATACGCATTTGTTGTTTAACTTCGCTTTAGAATTTAGATTCCATCCGCAGACCCTACAGGACAAGATACTATCAGGATATACAAACATATTTTTAATACAAAGACCCAAATTATGGACAATAGTGCAGGCTATCAGGAAGTTGTTACAAGCAAAGAGACCAAAGGAGCAGAACCAAACATTTATCAGGATGTATTAGGAAAACGATCTGCAAAAGTTATTCCTGATGAAATAGCGGAAGAAAAGAAAGTAACCCCCCAGGATATGAATCCCCGTGAAGAGACAAGAACAAAATACACCTACCGCGAGGCGGTAGAAAAAGCAACGTTATATTTTAAAGGCGATAGTCTGGCTGCCGGGGTTTGGGTAAATAAATACGCATTGAAAGATTCGGAGGGTAATATTTATGAGCTTACCCCCGATGATATGCATCGTCGAATAGCCAAAGAAATAGCCCGGATAGAAAAGAAGTATCCCAACCCCATGTCGGAAGACCAGGTATTTGGATTATTGCAAAACTTTCAGTACATAGTGCCCCAGGGAAGTCCGATGGCTGGTATTGGTAATCCCTTTCAAATTGGTTCGCTCTCCAACTGTTTTGTTATCGGCAACCGCAACGCTGATTCTTACGGAGGCATCATGAAAGTTGATGAGGAGCAGGTGCAACTGATGAAAAGACGTGGCGGAGTAGGTCACGACTTATCCCACATACGCCCCAAGGGTACTCCCGTTAAAAACAGTGCCCTAACCTCAACAGGCCTGGTTCCCTTCATGGAGCGATATTCCAACTCTACCCGCGAGGTGGCACAGGATGGACGTCGGGGAGCCCTTATGTTGAGTGTATCTATCACGCATCCCGACTCAGAAGGTTTTATCAACGCCAAGCTGGAAGAAGGCAAGGTAACCGGGGCCAATGTTTCGGTAAAAATAACAGACGATTTCATGCGTGCGGTAGTTGGCAACAGGTCGTTCGTTCAGCAATATCCTATAGACTCTGCTAATCCCACACATACCAAAGAAATTGATGCCCGCAGCCTATGGAACAAAATAGTTCATAATGCATGGCGTTCAGCTGAGCCGGGAATTTTATTCTGGGACACCGTAATAAGAGAATCGATACCTGACTGCTATGCAGACCAAGGATTTACGACAGTATCCACCAATCCTTGCGGAGAAATTCCTCTTTGCCCATACGATAGTTGCCGCCTGCTGGCCATCAATCTGTTTGGCTATGTGAAAAATCCATTTAAGGAGAATGCATCCTTTGATTTTGAACTCTTTAAAGAACACACCCACTATGCTCAGCGCATCATGGACGATATTATTGATCTGGAGCTGGAGAAAATAGATGCCATCCTGCACAAGATCCAGTCAGACCCGGAAGAGGAAGAGGTAAAACATGTTGAAGTGGAGCTGTGGAAAAAAATTAAAGAGAAGTGTATTCAGGGCCGACGTACCGGTGTAGGCATTACTGCCGAAGGTGATATGGTTGCTGCACTTGGATACAGGTACGGCACCCCCGAGGCAACAGAGTTTTCTGTAAAGATTCATAAAGCACTGGCTATTGAGGCCTACCGCTCCTCAAGTATTATGGCTGCCGAAAGAGGTCCTTTCAGCGTTTACGACGCAAAGCGAGAAGCCAATAATCCTTTTATACAAAGACTCTTTGATGCAGACCCCTCTTTAAAGGAACTAATGCTCAAAAATGGCCGCCGTAACATTGCTCTGCTCACTATAGCTCCCACAGGAAGTGTATCTTTAATGACACAAACCACCTCAGGTATTGAGCCGGTATTTATGGTTTCCTACAAGAGAAGGAAAAAAGTGAACCCTAACGACAAAAATGTTAAAGTAGATTTTGTTGATGAGGTAGGCGATCATTGGGAAGAGTTTAATGTTTTTCATCATAAATTCGAAGACTGGCTTACTGAAAATGGTTATAATGTGCAGGATGTAAAGCACATGAAACAGGAGGAGCTCGATAAAATCATTGCGCAGTCTCCCTATCATAAAGCTACCGCCAATGATGTTGACTGGGTGGCCAAGGTGTCAATGCAGGGTGCCGTACAGAAATGGGTAGATCATTCCATCAGCGTAACGGTGAATATCCCCAATAATGTCAACGAAGAATTGGTAGGTCAAATTTACCAGACTGCATGGGAAAGTGGATGCAAAGGTGTAACGGTTTATCGCGATGGATCACGCTCAGGAGTGCTGATCAGCGACAAGAAGAATGAGAGTGCTACAGAATTTAAAGAGACCACTGCTCCCAAAAGACCCAAGGTTTTGGATGCTGAAGTAGTGAAATTCAACAACAATTCAGAAAAATGGGTTGCTGTAGTGGGTGTGCTTAATGATCGCCCCTACGAGATCTTCACCGGAAAAGCAGAAGGTTTCTATTTGCCGCCTTACGTGCAAAAAGGTCGTGTCATTAAAAACAGGCTTGAGAATGGCGACAAAAGATATGATTTCCAGTTTGAAGATCTGGATGGCTATAAAATAACCATTGAAGGTTTATCCAGGAGCTTTGACAAAGAATACTGGAACTATGCCAAGCTGATATCGGGTATTCTTCGCCATGGTATGCCGTTAACCTCGGTAGTAGATGTAATTGACGATATGAACCTCAGCGGCGACAGCCTCCATACCTGGAAAAATGGTTTAGTAAGGGCTTTGAAAAGATTCATTCCTGATGGCACCAAGGCTCATGGACGTGTTTGTAAAGTCTGCAAGCAGGAGTCCGTAATTTATCAGGAAGGTTGTCTGATATGCACCGAATGCGGAGAAAGCAAATGTGGATGATCATTTAACTGAAAATTCATACCCTCAATAATTAATAGACAAATTTGAGAGCGGCCCTTCCGATTTATTTCGGAGGGGCTTTTTTTAATAGAGCTGATATTCCTGGGTTTAAAGGATTATTCAATCAAAACCTGAAAAAGCATCATTAATACAATTGAGACTGTCGCTATTGTTGCTACCTGCTCTTGTTTCGCATGTTTCAGAGCATCTGGGATAAGATCTGAAATCACCATCCATATCATAGCTCCTGCGGCCAGGCCTAAACCTACAGGTAAAAAAGGCTTAAATGCAATAACAAATAGAAAAGCAGGAATAGCCAAAAGTGGCTGTGGCAAGCTTGACACTACGCTCCAACCTGCTGCTTTCCATATATTCATCCCTTTTGGAATCAACACCAGACTTATAGCCAAGCCTTCAGGAATGTTGTGCACGGCAATTGCAAAAGACATAAAAACACCAAATCCTTCTTCACCACCAAAAGATACGCCTATCGCGACACCTTCTGCAAATGAATGTATGGTCATCACACCAATTATCATAAGTGCTTTCTTAGCATT
>JBEPXC010000055.1:0-17840 GCA_041642035.1 Sphingobacteriia bacterium | reverse complement strand
CCGGCTTTACTGCTCTTATCAAAACAGCATGTGGACTGTCCTGTTGGGAGGTAACGATATTGAAGAGATGATGTATACCATAGCAAAGATAAATATATGCTACTCCTCCCGGCTGAAACATAATTTCTGTACGTCGGGTTCTTTTGTTACCATATGCATGCGAAGCACGGTCGCTAATACCCATATAAGCTTCTGTTTCTGTTATGATACCTGCGCAAGGACCGTATTCATCGGTGTTGCTGTAGAGATATTTCCCCAATAGATCTTTGGCAAGCCATAGGGTATCGTTTTCAATGAAGTATTTTCCTGGAATCATCGTCATTAAAGTTCCCGGCGTATTTTTATGCAGGATTATAATCTGATTTCTTAAGGGTAAAGGAAAAAACAGATCCCTGATCAGGTTCGCTGCTAACGGATATATCTCCTCCCATTTTTCTGACCATTTCGTTGGTAATGATCAATCCGAATCCGGTACCTTTTTCCCCGGCAGTTCCTCTGCTGGTATGTCCTTTATCTAGGGTGAACAGTTTATCCCTGACCTCTTGTGAAATTCCTATTCCATTATCGGTAACGTTAATAGTAATGGTATCATCAACAAGATGTGCGTCTATGGTAACCCTCCCATTTTTGCGGGTAAATTTTATAGCGTTTCCAACGAGATTCTGGATGATAGAAATCAGCATGAGCCGGTCGGCAAACGGATATATATCTTTCGGTATATTGTTTTCCAGTTTGATACCCTTTTTGGCTGCAATACCAGTCAAAAGCTTCATGAGCGATTCCATTTCATCATAAAGATTGAAAGGCATGGGTTCATAAGGAATCTTTCCCAGCTCCAGCCTGGACCATTTAAGCAGGTTGTCTACCAGGGTATACAAATCTTTACTCGATTCGTGTATCTTACCCAGGTAATCAATAATTTCTTCTTTATCCAGCAAATCATACTCTTCAAGAAGCATCTGGGTATAGCCTTTAAGCCCCAGAAAAGGCCCTCTGAGGTCATGAGAAATAATAGAGAGGAACTTATCCTTACTTGTATTGAGCTCTTCTAATTCACGTGCATATCCGGCCAGTTTATCCTGGCTTTTTTTTCTTTCGGTTATATCCCTGGCCACAGCTACAATTATCTTTTCATCTTCAATGACCACCGTTTTTAAATACACTTCCACATCGATGGCTTCGCCATCTTTCTTCATGTGCTGCATTTCGAGGGTAAGGTTGTTATCTTTTTCATGGAGATGATCATTCCTATATTTGCTCATATTCTCCAAGGAGTAGAGAGGATTGATTTCCTGAGGGTTCATAGCAAGAAACTCCTGGTGGGTGAAGCCTAGATTCTTTATAGCTGAATTATTTACATCAATAAATCTATAAGTCTCATAGTCGATAAGGAAAATATTGTCTACCGTACTGTCGAGGGCAGCTCTGAATCTTTCGAGTTTTTTTTCAATGCTTTTGCGTTCCGAAATATCAATCATTACCAAACGGATTCTTTTTGCACCCGTAATAGCCTCAAAATCTCTTATACATTGCAATTGAACATAAAAGCCAGATTGATCCCCTTTTCTTAGTTTTATCTCAATAGTGTTCAACTGGTCATTTTCAAGCACCCGCTGCATGAAAAAATAAAAATCATCCTGAAAATCGGGGAGGATAAATTTAGGAAAAGGTTTTGCTTCTATTTTTCCTTTATCCATCTCAAGCATGATGCTTGCTGAAAGGTTGACATTGACTATGATTAAATCCTCAGAAAGCAGAAAATATCCCACCGGTGCCAGTTCAAAAAGATCGGTGAAACGCTTATGTGATTTTACAAGTTCTTCTGACGATCTTTTAAGTTCATCGTTTTGTAATTCGAGTTCTATTTGGTAGACCCTTAGCTCGTGCAGAGTTTTGTCAGGATCAGGGCTGGGCGGTTTATTGGTATTTTGAAGCGAAAGAATAATTTTTTCCGCTTCTTCTCGAAGTCTCTCCTGGCTCATAGATATGATAAATTTTCAGCATATGCTCTAAAATAATTCTACTGAAATATTTTGAATAAAAGCTGTATAAGTATATTTCTTTCCAATCTTAACCTCGGAAAGTGTAAGTAAAACGGGAATCTCTTCTCCGTTTTTGTTAACAATATTCACCTCCGTTCTGTTTCCTTTCAGATGATTTTTTTCTGATTTAAGGAAATCAATTATGGCGCCGTCTTTCTGCTGGTTATACGGAAGGGGTAAAAGAATTTTTACATTTTTGCCCAGCACTTCCTCCTTGCTCATTGACCATAAGGCTTCAGCGGCCTGATTAAAAAGATCTATATTTTCGTCCTGGTTGATGGTAACTATAGCATCCAAAGCACCTTCAAGGGTAAGCTCATTGCGAACCTTTACCGCTTCAATTTCTTTAATATGTTCCTGCATTTGTTCTTTAAACTCAAGATGCTGCTTCTTTATTTCTTCCTGCTGGGCCCGCAATTGCTCTTCCTGTTGCTTCTGTAATAAGGTATGTTGCTCATTCTCCAGCTCTACAAGTTTTTTCTGGGTAATATCTCCTGCCAGGTATATAACCTTAGCTACATCACCATACATATCTTTTACTGAATTGTAAGTGCCTTCAATCCACTTTTCATGGCCGTTTGCAGTGATAAGTTTAAACTGCGTTTCATATGGCGTACCCGCAAGAATATTTTTCCAGATGCCTTTAAAACGTTCCTGGGTACCTTTCTCAATAAAGCTATATACCGTATAATCATAAAGCTTATCTGCAGGTATTTCAGTGATTTGTAAAAACTTGTCATTGGCTTCAATGATATTGCCATCCGGACTGTATTCTATCTTAAGGTTATTCCTGTTAAGAGCATCTATTTGAGCCTCAAAATCGAGGTTTTGTTTTTTCTGTTCTGTAATATCGATACCCAGAAAGAGAATTTTTTCAATCGATCCGTCGGTGTTCCTCACGCAGGTGTAGGTAGCCATAGACCAGAAATCTTTTCCCTGTTTGGTAACATGTTTCATATCACCTTCAAAATGCTTGCCTCCTTTGGCCAGCTTATCCCATATCTGGAAAAACCATTCTTTGTCTTTTTCATTGATAAAGATAGAAATGTGTTTTCCTTCTACCTCTTTATTGCTGGTATAACCCAATTTGGTCAGAAACCGTGTATTGGCATATAATAAGGTTCCCTGGGTATTGTATTCTGCTCTGACCAGGGTATGGTTTACTGCACTGGTAAAATTGGCCAGTAATTCTCCCTGTTTGGCAGCTTCTTCCTGAGCATAGCTGAGTTCTTCCATGTTTCGCCGCATCTCGTCTTCCTGAGATGCCAGGATTTTTGCCTGATCCTGAGATTCCTTAAGCAAAAGAGCCGTTTGCATATTGGTTTTTACACCAGAAAAAACCGATGCGATACTTTCGGCCAGCTTTTCCATGAAATTGACTTCAAAATCTTTAAACACCTTAAGGGCCGCAAGTTCGATTACTCCATGTACTACTTCATTGACCATCAGAGGTACAAGAATAATGCAGCTTGGTTTAGCTTCTCCCAGTCCGGATGTAATGGTGACATGTTCTTCGGGGATTTCTGTAAGCAGAATAGTGCTTTTCTCCAATGCACAGGCTCCAACGGCACCTTCTTCCCATTCGATTCTTTTTTCAAGGAACTTTTTGCGGTTATAGGCATAACAGGCCGTTAGTTCAAAATGCTTGTCGTGGGGATTTTGGTCGTTGATAATGAACAAACCTCCCTGCTTGGCATCAACGTATTCAACCAACTGACTGATGATGTTATAAGAAAGCTCTGTAATGTTGTCGTTGTTCTGACGCAATATTTCGCCAAACCTTGCCATCCCCTCGGTTACCCAGTTTTGTTGCTGTTCGATCTGGCGGCGCGTCTGTTCCTCCTGCTTATTCTTTTTCAGATAATCGCGCAGATTGATCAGCGAAGTGCCTATTTGATCCTGACCTTGCTGATGCTCATCGAATACATATTCAACTTCCGTTTCTCCCCGCGAGAGTTTTTCGGTAAATTCATAAATTTTATCTGATTTAATTTTTTGTTCTTTTTTGCTTTGCGTAATGATTAGGTTTTTCATATAAACCTTCTTACCCCATTTGTAGCTGACAACGACCATCACAACAGGGGCAAGATAAGTGACATATATGGCAAGAGATTGTTGATGGATAAGAAGAATGTTTTCCCAGGAAAATTGTAGCCCTTTGCCAGCTAGTTCAATTATAACAGCAACAATGGGGAATAATAATCCTATAAAAAGACCGGTAAAAGCAAATTTATAAATAATACCTTTTTTTATCACTTCTCTCATATACCAGTAATTTTTTATGGTTCGAAACAATTATTGTTGAATGAAATGGCACTTGGCTAAATCTCATCAATCTTTTAAAACGCTTGTGGATTCTATCCATTAAAGCATTCTTATTTTTATATATGTTATTGCACTCAGTATAACTAAAATAAATGTTAAAGATGGCATAAATTTCTGAAAAAAACGTCCATGTTTCACGGAAATTATATTTACTTATTTTATAGCCAGTTTTAACATAGACTGATCTTCTACAAAAGCCTCCAACACATCTCCTTTCTGCACCGGCCCAACTCCCGCCGGAGTACCTGTGAAAACTAAGTCTCCTATTTTTAGCGTTACGAATTTAGAAATATAGGCAATAAGTTTATGGAAATTAAAAATCAACATACCCGAATTCCCTGCTTGTACCTTTTCCCCATTTTTAAGGAGTGAGAAATTTATGTCATGTACATCTGCAAAATTACTTACGGGAATAAACCGGCTCACAGGGGCCGAACCATCAAATGCTTTGGCTATTTCCCATGGGAGTCCATTTTTTTTGCATTCATCCTGAACATCACGTGCAGTAAAATCAATTCCTACGGCTATACCATCATAATAGGTATGGGCAAATTTTTCATGGATGTGTTTGCCCACCTTATTAATATGAAGCACAAGTTCTGCTTCATAATGAATGTTTTGAGAAAAATCAGGATAAAAAAATGGTAAACCCGATCGGATTATGGCTGTTTCGGGTTTCATGAAAAATACAGGACTGGAAGGAATAGGACTGTTTAGCTCTTGGGCATGTTCTATGTAATTTCTGCCTATACAAATTATCTTCATGTTCTTAATGGTATTGTTTTGCTTAACAAAAAAGAATAGGCGGTTATCTTTTTATAATCATATTGGAATTTTCCAGCCCCTTAAACCTGATTTGCTTAATTACATTTTTGGTATAAAGCGGAAAATCGGCATTCATCATCCAGTCGTAGTACTGAGATTCTTTACTGAAAATTTCCTCTACCGTTTTGCCTTTGTGCTTGCCAAAGTTAAACGTCTCTTTGCCGCTGGCATTAAAGACAATATGCCCTACCAGGTCGGCATTTCGATGGTTGTATGAAAACTGGTACAACGCCTCCATATCATTTTGAATGGGTATGGATTTGACACCGTTTGCATCTTCATATTCAGTAGCCTCGTAGCATTTTATCTGAGAGAGTAGGATTTCATAAGTAGCAATGGTGTCTGCTTCGGCGGTATGTGCATCTACCAACTCCTTCTGACAATAAAACTTGTAGGCGGCTTTAAGGGTGCGGGGTTCCATTTTATGGAAAATATTCTGTACATCAATAAGATTACGATCCTTAAGACTAAAGTCAATGTTACATCTTAAAAATTCTTCAATGAGCATGGGTACATCAAACTTATTGGAGTTGTACCCGGCAAGATCGCAATCTTTTAGAAAATCAAACAAAGAGCGGGCAACATTCTTAAACAGTGGTTCATGAGCCACATCCTGGTCTGAAATACCATGAATGGCGGTTACCTCTGCAGGAATGGGAATGCCAGGGTTGATTCTTCGCAGCCTAGTTTCCGTGGTACCATCGGGCATAACTTTATAAAAACAAATTTCTACTATTCGGTCTTTTACTACATTGGTACCGGTGCTTTCAATATCAAAAAAAGCAATGGGACGTTTAAGGTTTAACTGCATGAAGGCTTTGTTTAGATGAACTTTATAATGCTGGATTTATATTTTACAGAGTTTGTAGGAATCTAATCCATACAAATATTTATTCCTATCCGGAGTTCGAAAGCAATAGATAATTTCCCTGCGAAATTAAGAAAATAAAACATAAGGCCCCGGCATAAACAACTTTTTAATAAAGTTGCCGCCGGGGCCTTCATTAAGATCAGCCCCCGATAGAAAAGCTGAATCTTATTAATAGGGCTATACAGCCTGGTTTATATCCCAGTTTTGTAAATATTCACCCATTCGTTTAAGAGCCATACCACCCAATGCACCATCTATAATACGGTGATCGTATGACAGAGACAAGTACATCATGCTTCTGATGGCTATGGTATCGCCAAATTGTGTTTCTACAACCACCGGTTTCTTCTTGATCGATCCCGTACCCAATATGGCTACCTGAGGCTGGTTGATGATAGGGGTTGCAAAAATAGTATCAAAAGTACCCAGGTTGGTAAGGGTAAATGTACCGCCCTGTATTTCATCGGGCTTGAGCTTATTGATGCGTGCTCTTGCTGCCAGATCGTTTACATCTTTGGCAAGGCCTAACAGACTTTTGTGATCGGCATTTCTTATGACCGGTACGATAAGATTGCCATCGGGCAAAGCAGCTGCCATCCCGATATTGATGTTCTTACGTGTAATTATGTTGTTGCCGCTAACGCTGGAATTGATCAGGGGGTAATCTTTAAGGGCTTTGGCAATAGCCCAAATAAAGATCGGCGTGAAGGTAAGTTTCTCTCCCTCTCTTTTCTCAAAAGCTTTTTTGTGTTTCTCGCGCCAGGCCACCAGGTTGGTGACGTCAAATTCAGCCACTGAAGTTACATGTACGCTGGTATCACGGGAGGTCACCATGTGCTCTACAATCAGCTTGCGCAGGCGTGTCATTTCAATAACTTCGTCACCGCTCTCCACTCTTGGCTCAGGAGTAGGTTTTACTTTTATGGGTTCAGGAATGGCACCTGGCTGACTTGCCTGTGCTTTTACTTCCTTAGTCGGGGTGGCTTGTTTGCTGCGATTTTCCAGATAGCGGAGCAAATCATCTTTGGTTAGTCGGCCTTCTTTGCCGCTTCCCTCAATGCCATTGAGCTCACTGGAGCCAATTCCCTCTTCTCTAGCAATATTACGAACCAGGGGTGAGTAAAATCTTCCGGATGCACCTTGGGTAGCAATTTCAGGACTTTGGTCCGAAGCTTCTCCTGCCTCAAAAGGCTCGCTGGTTGAACCTTCAGCGCTTTTCTCATCTGATGATTTGTCTTTCTCGGGTATCTCCTTGCTTTTTTCTAGCTCTTCTGCTTCATCTTCATCGTTGAGTTGTATGAGAGCAATGACTTTTCCTACTTCAACCGTTTCTCCTTCTTTAAAGAGCAGCTCTTTAAGCACACCCTCTACAGGAGAGGGTATTTCAGAATCTACCTTGTCGGTTGCAATTTCTGCAAGGGGATCATCCTCCTCTATAGTATCTCCCGGCTGCTTCAGCCATTTGGTTATGGTTGCTTCGGTGATACTCTCACCCAATTTGGGCATGATAATTTCAAATTTTGCCATGTAATTCGTGTTTTTCCTTGTTCTAATTGTTATGTATAGTGAATAATTGATAAATCTGTTAACACAATTTTAAAGGATTAGCAAAGGGGATTTTTGACTATTCCATTATTCCAATACCAATAAAACTCTTCATATATGCCGCAAATACTTTAACCTATATTAAAGGGTAAATAAAAAATATTGATAAGGACAATATGAAAAACTAGTTAATTAACAATCCGGCAGGAAAAAAGTTTGATGGCTACGAAGGCCTAAGATATCGGTTTAAAGTTTACCAAGCTCCTTAAATCCCTTACGCAAAATCCTGAAATCGTTATCCAGCTTAAAGTCCTTGGCATAAAGAGTGTTAAGATTGAATAGGGTTATGGGATCGAGTTTCTTATCCTTAAACATATCGGCGGGGTTTAGAACCGATTTTTTCAGCGAGGGCAACTGTGAATTGTCTGTTTGGGGATTATAGCCTACCCATGTTTTTTGGTTAAAAACAACATACAGGATGTTTTTCAGCATGCCCCAGGGATTTTTGACATACAGGAAGCTGAAGGGAAAGGAGAGGGTTAAAATAAAAGCTGCAAGCAGGTCAAATAACCTCTTGTTTCTTTTATTGGCGGTTTTATTGATGGTATTAATATCTACGGTATAAAAATCCCCAAAAGTATCAATAGAATTGCTTCCAATGATAAACAGACTCTCGGGTGGGGCAATTTTAAAATTCACAGGTTTGTCTTTTAGCCCTGACATATAGGATATGATGGCTTGTGAGGATATTTCGCTGGCGCAGAAAATAAGCTCATTGATGTTGTAAACTTCAATGATTTCATTAAGCTGATCCAGAATGCCCAGATAACCTGCTTTTTCTGATGCATTGGTTTCGGTACTTATCAAACCTATAAAGGCATTGCTTCCGCTTTGCCTCAGCATCATAGCTATCCTTTGGGGTTCTGTACCCTTGCCAATTATGGCAATACGTTTATTGAGCTGGTCGCCGATGTTGATGTTCTTGTATCGTATCAGATGCCAAACTATACGGGTAATAAGCATGCTGGTGAGTGCCCATAAACTGCCCAGCAAAATCAAGGCGCGCGAAAAGCGCATGGAAATGGGCAGCAAGGCATAAATCACCAGGATTACTATAGTCCCCAATCCTATTCCTCTTGCAATCCGAAACAGCTTATAGGGCTTATCGTAACCACCGCTTATGTATACCGAAAACAGCCATATCAATATGTAAGAGGGAAGAAAAAATTGGAGAAATTCCGGTGGATAATAACTCTGCTCAAACTCCAGTACATGGGTTTCCCAGTAATCCTTAATGTAAATAAAGCCTCCAAAAATAATAGCAGCATCGATAAGGGGGGTAATGCTGCGGTTTATAAATCTGCCCAGAATAGCCAGCAGCGCCCTGAAATATATTGCTATGTTGATCAGGAATGAAAAAGTGCGTGCATTTTGTTTTGAGAAATGCTTGCGGGCGAAAATTATCATGGCATTATAAAACACAAACACGTAATTGATGCTGCTTTTCTTGGTGCTTTCACCTTTATAATGGATGATCCGTGTTTGGGGGAAATAATAGTTCTTATAGCCCTGTTGTATTATCCTGTAGGATAGATCTATGTCCTCTCCATACATAAAAAATGTCTCATCCAGATGTCCTGTTTTTTCCAAAACCGATTTGCGCAACAGCATAAATGCTCCTGAGAGAATATCTACTGCATGTATTTTCTCGTTGTTGAGATACCCCAGGTGATATTTGCCGAAAATTCGCGAACGGGGGAAAAGTGCTGATAGTCCAAATATCTTATAAAAAGCTACTGAAGGGGTAGGCAAGCCACGTTTGGATTCGGGAAGAAATATTCCTTTTCCATCAATCATTTTCACCCCCAGGCCACCTGCATCGGGCGTACGATCCATAAAGGAAATGACTTTTTCGAACGTATCATCTTCCACTACCGTATCAGGATTTAGCAACAGAATGTATTCTCCTTTAGCCAGGCGTATAGCCTGGTTATTAGCCCTGCTAAATCCTGTATTCTCTTTGTTGGCAATGAGTTTCACCTGAGCAAATTTCTCTTTTACCATCTGCACGGAGCCATCAACGGAGTTATTGTCAACAACATAAACCTCCATATCAATATACTTACCCGATATAAATACCGATTTAAGACATTGCTCAAGAAAGTATTTTACATTGTAATTGACAATAATAACGCTCAGCTTCATTTTCTGCTCTTTACCTTTGGCTGTTGGGAGAAATATTGGTTTGATAAGGCGTTCTGTGCAGAATTGATCTGCCCAGAGTTATTTCATCGGCATACTCCAACTCATCACCAATGGCTATACCCCTGGCAATGGTGGAAAGCTTAATATCCTGATGTTGAAGTTTTCGGTAGATGTAAAAATTGGTTGTATCGCCTTCCATTGTGGTACTTAGGGCAAAAACCAACTCTCGGGTGTTCTCTTCCTTTACCCTTTTTACCAACGATTCTATCTGCAAATCATCAGGGCCTATTCCATCCATGGGCGAGATCAATCCCCCCAGTACATGATACAAACCTCGAAATTGCCCGGTATTTTCTATGGCTATCACATCGCGCAAATCTTCAACCACACAAATCAAGGTCGTATCGCGATGGGGCGATGAGCATATCTCGCAGACTTCTTTATCGCTGATATTGAAACATTTGCTGCAATACATAATGTTGTTGCGCAAGCCCGTTATGGCCTCTGCAAATACGGCTACATCTTCTTCTGATTGTTTGAGCAGGTGTAAAACAAGTCGAAGAGCGGTTTTCTTACCTATTCCGGGTAATCTTGAGAATTCGTCAACAGCGGTTTGTAATAATTTCGAAGAAAAATTTTCCAATGAATATATGTTTTTTGGTTGAGCGCTTCAAAGATAATAATAAATGAAGCAAAGCAGCGCCACAAAAAAGACTTACCCAATAATGCAGGTGCATTTTTATATTACCCATTTGATTCTATAAAAAATCCGCCCTTATCGGCGTGAAACAATCAATAAGTCGAACAATGCTTGTAAGTCGTTGAATGGTATGAGGAACTCCGGAAGGGATGGCAAACTTATCACCGGCTTTGAGTAGAACCTTTTCATCATTGGCAACAAACAGATATATTTCACCCTCTGCCAGGTATGATACCTGCTCGTGCGGATGTGAATGAAACGGATCGGGCTTAAGGGTAGGACCATTGTTAAATTCAATATTTACGAGCATAAGATTGTCGGTTTTTATTACCCGACGTTCTATACCCTCTGCTACCTTGAAAACGGGCATTTCATTATACCCTAGAACATATGAACTTTTGAATGAGTTGGGATTCTCCATAAATAGTAATTTTAATGGTTTTTACTGATGTATGCGAAGATAGGTGCTTTATTTGAATAGAGATTCCATGGTAGTCAACCATGTAGGATGCTATTTGAATCTACTCAAATATTTGTTGAACCTGTTTAGGAATGGAGTAAAAATACTATTGCCTCCCGTAGGATATACATTAGAGAAGTATAGCATTCCAAAAAAGAAAAAAGGCTGTCCCCAAGGACAGCCTTTTTGTAGAATATTTACGGTATACTTATTCAGCAGGAGTGTAATCCATGGCAGCATAACGTTTGTAGGTGTCATAGCGCCATTTGGAATTTTGCTGAGCTGCTTTAAATAACTCATCCGCTTCTTTGGGGAATGCTTTTTTGAGTGAGCTGTAGCGTACCTCGCTGGCGAGGAAGCCTTGGAATTTGCTCCAATCGGGTTCTTTAGAATCAAGCTGGAATGGATTTTTACCTTCTGTCTCGAGCATAGGGTTGTAGCGATACAAGTGCCAGTAGCCAGCTTCAACAGCATCCTTGGTCTGGTGCTGTGTAGCACCCATACCGTTTCTCAAACCATGGTTGATGCATGGAGAATAAGCAATCACGATAGAAGGTCCTGGATAGGCTTCTGCTTCGCGTACCGCTTTCAGGAACTGGTTTTGGTTTGCACCCATACCTACCTGAGCAACATACACATAGCCATAGGTGATAGCCATCAAACCAAGGTCTTTTTTGCGAACTCTCTTACCTGAGGCAGCAAATTTGGCTATAGCACCCACTGGAGTTGATTTGGAAGCTTGCCCACCGGTATTGGAATATACCTCGGTATCCATAACCAGGATGTTGATATCTTCACCGGATGCAATCACGTGGTCAAGACCACCGTAACCAATATCATAAGCCCAACCGTCGCCACCAAACACCCATACAGATTTCTTAACAAGATATTGTTTAAGATCTATGATGTCTTTGGCAATCTGGTTGTTTTCTGATTTAAGGGCTTCAACAACTTTTTCTGATGCTTCTTTTGATTTATTGGCGTCTTCCTTGCTGTCGAGCCATGCTTTGAAAGCTTCTTTGGTTTCTGCTTTCATATCATCGGCTTCCATTCCGGTTTCCATGAAACGTGCTATACGTTCGCGGATTTTACTTACACCGGTAGCCATACCAAAACCATATTCAGCATTATCTTCAAAGAGCGAGTTTGCCCATGCAGGACCTTCGCCCTTGCTGTTGGTGGTATATGGTGTAGCAGGAGCTGAACCCCCGTATATAGAAGAACAACCTGTTGCATTGGCTATCATCATACGATCGCCATACAATTGGGTGATAAGTTTGATATAGGGGGTTTCACCACAACCTGCGCAGGCACCGCTAAACTCGAACAATGGTTGAGCAAACTGGCTGTTTTTAACAGACTGTTGTTTGTCCATGAGGGTGTCTTTGTAGGTAACATTTTTGGATATGGTATCCCAGCGTTCGTCTTCAATCATTTGTGATTCCAATGATTTCATGATCAGCGCTTTTTGAGGAGCAGGACATACTTCTTCACAATTGCCACAACCGGTACAATCCAATGGGCTCACCTGCATGCGGTATTTGTAGCCGGCAAGTTTACCTTTGGTGATGTCAATAACAGGGGTATCTGCACCTATTTTTGTCATTTCTTCATCATCCATCAGGAAAGGACGAATAACTGCGTGAGGACAAACGTAAGCACACTGGTTACACTGGATACAGTTTTCCAGTTGCCATTCGGGTACATGCACCGCAATACCACGTTTTTCGTAGGCAGTGGTACCTGCAGGAAATGTTCCGTCTTCACGGTCAAGGAAAGCACTTACGGGAAGGTCATCGCCTTTGAGTGCGTTGATGGGGAATACTATATCACGGATGAAATCAGGAACATCATCTCTTTTGGCAGTTGGTTTTACCTCAATATTTTTCCACTCAACAGGGATTTCAATCTTGGTAACATCACCCCCTTTGTCAACTGCTGCATTATTCATTTTAACGATTTCTTCCCCTTTCATGCCATAGGATTTCTTGATGGCATTTTTCATCTCGCTCATGGTTTTCTCATAAGGAATAACCTCTGCTACTTTAAAGAAAGCAGATTGCATAATGGTATTGGTACGATTTCCCAATCCGATTTCTTCTGCAATAGCGGTAGCGTTTATTGTATAGAACCGAATGTCGTTATCAGCCATATACTTTTTCATGTGATCGGGCAGGCGAAGTTTTGTTTCTTGCTCATCCCAGATGGAATTGAGTAGGAAAATACCGCCTTTTTTCAACCCATGCAGCATATCATATTTCTCCAGATAAGCAGGGACATGACAGGCCACAAAGTCAGCCGCATTGACCAGGTAAGGCGAACGGATGGGAGAATCACCAAAACGAAGGTGAGATACAGTTATACCACCTGACTTTTTGGAGTCATAGCTGAAATAACCTTGTGCATATTTATCCGTTGTATCACCAATAATTTTGATGGAGTTTTTATTGGCACCAACGGTACCATCCGAACCTAAGCCATAAAACTTAGCCGCATAATTACCTTTAGGAGAAACATCAACGTCTTCACTCAATGGCAATGATTTGAAAGTAACATCATCATTAATACCTACCGTAAACTGGTTTTTGGGCTCATTGAGTTTGCTGTTTTCATATACGGCAATCATATGCTTTGGCGTGGTGTCTTTTGAAGACAATCCATAGCGTCCACCATACACTTCAGGAGCATTTGCTTTGCCATAATACATCTCGCGAATATCAAGATATAAAGGATCTCCATTGGCACCTGGTTCTTTGGTACGGTCCAGAACAGTAATTCTTGTAACCGATGCTGGCATTACTTTAAGCAAGTATTTGGCGCTAAAAGGTCTGTAAAGGTGAACACTAACCAGACCCACTTTTTCTCCTTTGGCCATCAGGTAGTCGATGGTTTCTTTGAGGGTTTCGGTTATAGAACCCATGGCAACAACTGCGTGTTCGGCATCAGGGGCACCATAATAAGTAAAGGGGTGGTATTCGCGTCCGGTAATTTTGGTGATTTGCTGCATGTATCCTTCCACCATGTCAGGCAGAACTTCGTAAAAGCTGTTGGCGGCTTCTCTGGATTGGAAATATATATCAGGGTTTTGCGCCGTTCCGCGGGTAACAGGATGCTCAGGATTAAGAGCACGATTACGGAATTCCTGCACTGCTTTCATATCAAGCAATTCTTTGAGGGTATCCTGATCGCAGGCTTCTACTTTTTGTATTTCGTGTGAGGTACGGAAACCATCGAAGAAATGCATGAAAGGCACTCTTGATTTGATGGCTGCCAGGTGAGCGATAGGGGCGATATCCATGATTTCCTGAACACTACCAGTAGCCAACATGGCAAAACCTGTTTGGCGTGTGCTCATTACATCTGAATGGTCGCCGAAAATAGAAAGGGCCTGAGCAGCAAGGCTACGGGCCGAAACATGGAATACACCGGGGAGTAATTCTCCGGCGATTTTGTACATATTGGGAATCATCAGCAACAACCCTTGCGATGCAGTGTAAGTACTGGTCAAAGCACCTGCCTGCAAAGAACCATGAACAGCTCCTGCGGCGCCGGCTTCCGACTGCATCTCTACCAACTTCACTTCCTCCCCGAAAATATTTTTACGTCCTTTTGATGCCCACTCATCAACATTTTCTGCCATGTTGGAAGAAGGTGTAATAGGGTAAATGGCAGCTACTTCGCTAAACATATATGCAACATGAGAAGCCGCATAGTTACCGTCACATGTAATGAAATTTTTCTTTTTTGTCATAGTTGTCTTTTATTTAAAAACAGTCTTATATATAGGCTTTTCTCCAAACCTGTTTCAAGCCGCAAAATTACTAAAAAACTTCTATCGTTTTTATCCTGCTTCTTATTTATAACGATTTCAAACAAGGAATAATTCAGCGTTGTTAATTGAAGAACATCCAGGAGACGCCAAACTTAAACATTGATTCGGGGAGAGGGTAAAAGGGGATGTCGTAGTGAACGGGTGTATCGAGAACTAAGCCAAGTAAATTCTGGTATTTGACAAACAAACGGGCGTTGCTTACTTTGCCATTCCAGAATACATCCAGCAGGTATTTTTGATTCTGGGTGTAATGATCCTGTATATAAAAACCGCGTACAACGGGCATATATGCCATCGCTTTGTATCCGGTGTTATAATGAAAATCAAAACCAATCTGATTGATCAGGGAGTTGTCAAAGAGTGGGAAATTAAAAAACAGAGAGTGATAACTTACGATGGCTGGAAACCGTTCGAAATCCGGGGTGGTGCTTTGCTGCAACAGGATGTGGTTTCTCAAGCCGAGAATCCCTGTTTTAATATCGCTATAGGCACCCAGGCTAATCAGGCTCAGTGCATTCGAGTTTTGAACGGGCTTAGCTCCGCTTCCCAGATAAACCATTTTGTCCAGTAAAAAGTAATTGCCCTCAAGAGTAACAAAAGGCAATTGTAGCCTGGTACCAAAATTAACTACCTGCATTTTATCAAAGTTATTTTCCCAAGACACATTGTTAACACTCATATAATTATAAAAGTAAGGGGCTTCGGTTGAGGAATATCGAAGCATCAACCTTAGTTTATAGGCTCTGTCGGCTTTGCCCAAATTCAGGAATGCACCGCTGTGAACATCCTTATCATGATATCCTCCCAGGGTGGCATTTGCATGACCTCCGAAAGAAAGAAAACGTTGCTGATCGGATTGAATTTCAAAGCCCTGCACCAAATCACTGAAACTATCCTCAGAGTAAATGTAGTTTGTGCTTCTGCCTGGGTTTATGTCTACAGCATTGGGCTGGTATATGGTATTGATGCTATGGGTGAGAAACAGCCTGAAGTTGAAAGGGAAAATTCTTCTTCCCCGGTTCAAAGGGAAATTAGACCATGAAACCTGGTTTTCAATCCGGTGTACGGTGGTGGAATCAAAGGTTGCATCGGCATACAGCAAGGAGTCGTTATAGAACGCATAGGGTTTGTTGCTGTCATCAAACACAAAGGCGGTGCGTTTGTAAGTAAAACTATGATTGATTCGGCCAAGGTTTAGAAATTTGCGTTGCTCTGTGGAATCGGCCGAAAGGTAAAAACCGGTTTGATAAAAGTGTCTTAGATTAACAGAAAGTTCCTTTACCCATGATTCAGCATTGGCAAGAAGTACGGTTTCTGTATCGGGATTTTCCTCGTATTCCTCATGATTTTTCAAACCCCCACTTTCCGCGTTTCTAATCTGGTTTACTATGACGCTTGCCAGAGCCTGATATCGGTTGTTGGGGCTTAAGTAATCGGCTGTCAGGTAAAAGTTGGTATTACGGGCTGAGATCCTGCTCAGATCGCCAACAGAATTTACAAGCCTGTACTGCAAGCCGATGTGTAGGGTTTCGTGAAACTTTTGTGCATGTTTTCCAGAGAATAGTTGTTCACGTCCATCGCCCGTTACATAAAACAATTCAGTAAAAACATGTTTGGGACGATAGTATTTTAGCTCGTCGTGATGCAACAGATAATTGCCATAGATTTCGTATTCATTAAGTTTTAATCCTGGCTCAAGATCCATGCTGAATCGCAGCGATCGGTGGGCATGCCCCACATTTCCTTTTTGGGCATAAAAATAATGGTCTTGGGTGGCAAAATCATACATCTGAAAGCCCAATAAGGTTGTATCCACATAATTAGGCTTGAGTGTAAAGGGATTCTGTAATTGATTCTCAGTATACCAGGGAATGGCAGACCTGGGTAGTTCAAGGGTGTCCGTTATTTTACCCGGAATGGAAATACTTTGTTTTTTGGCTCTTGCAGGAGGCAAACTATCTCTTCTGTCGCCCAAAGGGGATAGGGTATCGGATGGGGCGACATTTTCTGTTGGATCAACAAGGGTATCTGAAACGGCAGGCAATTCAGCCTGACGGATGATGGTGTCGGTAACGATGATGGTATCCCTGTATATAGCATTACTGCTATGGGCTGAAAGACCTGATATCAGTATTAGATTGAACCAGATGAAAAACAGGTGATTCCAGGGAAGACTTTTATCCATGTGCCGGGTGATAGAAGATTTGAAATTTGATGTATGCCTAGTAACTAAGCGTGGCCAAAATTAATAAAATAAACGTAAAAGAAAGTTCGGCATTGTACATACAAGCCGAACTCTTTGTGGGATTTTACCATTAGTGATGAAATTCGGATTACCGTTTCTTTCAGCAACACATCAGAATAGAGGTAGAAAAGGTTTTTATCCCACCATCATAGCTAATGATATCCATAAATTATTTAAGCCATTGATCCAGCCAGGCAAAGAATTCTCTCTGCCAAAGAATACTGTTCTGAGGCTTGAGGATCCAGTGGTTTTCGTCTGGAAATACTACCAGACGGGAGGGAATTCCTTTAATCTGAGCCGCATTGAAAGCTTGCATTCCTTCAGACAAAGGCACACGATAATCTTTTGCTCCATGCATTACCATAATTGGGGTGTCCCAGTCTTTTATAAACAGATGTGGTGAAAACCCATAACTTTCCGGACGAGGTTCGTCCCAGTAGGGCCCACCCAAATCGTGGTTGGCAAAAAACAATTCTTCGGTAGTGCCATACCAGCTCTCGAAATTAAACATTCCACTGTGGGCAATAAATGCACTAAAAAGTTTTTGATGATGGCCTGCGATATAGAAAACAGAAAAGCCACCATAACTTGCCCCCACGGCTCCTAAGCGGGATTCATCCACATAGGGTTCGCGGCTCACAACTTTTGCTGCGCTCATTAGATCTTCTATGTTTTGCCCTCCATAATCCTGGCTGATCTGGTCGTTCCATTCCTGACCAAAGGTGGGTAATCCGCGTCTGTTGGGCGCTATAACAATATAATCGTTGGCGGCCATCATCTGGAAATTCCA
>JBEPXC010000054.1:0-17848 GCA_041642035.1 Sphingobacteriia bacterium | reverse complement strand
GGATGGGAAAAGATTTGTACGACAATTCCGACCAGGCCAGGGATATGTTTGAAAGAGCCAACGAGATTCTGAAGTTTCGCATTACCGACCTGATGTTTTCGGGTACCGATGAAGATCTGCGTCAAACACGTGTTACCCAGCCCGCCATTTTCCTTCATTCTGTTATACTGGCTCATAGCCTGGGTGCTGAGTTTGCCCCTGATATGGTAGCCGGTCATTCCCTGGGTGAGTTTTCGGCCCTGGTAGCCGCAAAGGCGCTGAGCTTTGAAGATGGACTGGTTTTGGTGAGCAAACGTGCTACTGCCATGCAGAAAGCCTGTGAGGCTGAGCCCTCAACTATGGCCGCCATCCTGGGTCTCGATGATAAGGTGGTGGAAGAAATATGCAGTCAGATTGATGAAGTGGTGGTGCCAGCCAATTATAACAGTCCCGGTCAGCTGGTTATTTCGGGAAGTATGAAAGGCATTGATATTGCCTGTGCAAAGATGAAAGAAGCCGGAGCCAAACGTGCTCTTCCCCTAAAGGTTGGTGGTGCTTTTCACTCACCCTTAATGGAGCCTGCACGCATTGAGCTGGCACAAGCCATAGGCGAGACCCATATCTTAACCCCCATATGCCCCATTTACCAGAACGTAAATGCCCAGCCCAACATGGATGCTGAACAAATCAAGGCCAACCTGGTAGCTCAGCTTACTTCACCGGTTAGATGGACACAGATTATGCTCAATATGATAGCTGATGGTGCTACTACATTTATTGAAGTAGGGCCGGGTGCCGTTTTGCAGGGGCTGGTAAAAAAGGTAAATAAAGATATCGAAGCCACCGGTGCCTGATATTGAACCAAGATCATTTTAAGGATGTTTAATAATCACGTGTTGATTCTTCTGATGGATTGTAATGCAATCAGAAGATTCAAGACAATTGTTTAATATTATTGCTTTGCTTCAGCTTTTACCTTTTATCCAATTAATACTCAAATGGTCTATATCCTTTTTGCAATAGGTTTTGTATTTTTGATTTATGGTGCAAATTTTCTTGTCGATGGGGCTGCTTCTCTGGCAAGGAAATTTAATATCTCTGATATTGTAATTGGATTAACCATTGTGGCATTGGGTACATCAAGTCCGGAGCTGGTGGTAAATCTTGTTGCCAGCTTTCAGGGGAGTGAAGATGTAGCCCTGGGAAATATTATGGGTAGCAATATTGCCAATATCCTTCTTATACTTGGGGTCTCGGCACTCATTTATCCACTGACGGTAAACAGCAATACCAAATGGAAAGAAATTCCTTTAAGTCTTCTGGCGGCATTGGTTTTAGCTGTTGTGGCCAATGATGCCGTTATTGATGGTTACGGCTTTTCTATTGTTTCGCGTAGTGATGGGATGGTCCTGATTGCCTTTTTTGTCCTTTTTATGTATTATGCCTTTGGCATTGCCCGGGTAGAAGGCGAAGAAGAACCCACCGTCAAGGTTTTTCCTATGGGGCGTTCCTGGCTGATGATCGTTGCCGGCATAGCTGGGTTGGTATTGGGAGGTAAATGGATAGTGGATGGGGCTGTAGTAATTGCTGGCTTCTTTGGCATGAGTGAAGCCCTGATTAGTCTTACCATAGTTGCGGTAGGGACTTCTTTGCCTGAGCTGGCTACTTGTGTGGTTGCAGCCCTGAAAAGAAAACCGGATATCGTGATCGGGAATGTTATCGGTTCAAATATTTTCAACGTGTTTTTTGTGCTGGGAACCAGTGCGGTGATTAAACCCCTTCCTTTTAATGAGGTACTTAACTTTGATGTAGTGGTGGGTATCCTGGCCAGCTTGTTGCTTTTTGTCTTTTTGTTTTTTCCGCGAAAAAAGATACTGGAGAGGTGGCAGGGTGGGGTGTTGCTTGCGCTTTATGTGGGGTATATAGGGTTTCTGGTTATTAGAGGATAAACAGTACTTTTTTACACAGAGAACCACAGAGTAGACACAGAGAACCACAGAGTAGACACAGAGAACCACAGAGTTGAATAAAAACCCTCAGTGGCCTCTGTGAAATTTTTCTAAACACGGAGAATCACTAAGACTTTTTACACCAGACGTTTCCATGTCCTCCAGACGATGGAAAGTCTTCCGGACGAAGGAAAGTCTTCCCGGCTCTCTTCTACAGAAGATGATTTTGTATAGCACCACTCTTCATTACCTTCTGCAGATAGATCTCATAGCGGGTCTTACTTAACAGATCGAGATAGAAAGGATTATGCAGATCGGATCCCAGGAAATCGATCATCTCATTATCTACAAGCTTTTCTGCCATTTTTTTTACCTCGGCAGAATAATGCCCGGTAAGGGAGATCATATTCATCTGAAAGTATATGCCGCGATCTTTTAAAGCCTGGAGTTGACTGAAGTCGTTGTAGAAGAAAAGATATCTTTCGGGATGTGCCAGGATAATTTTGTATTTTTTTATCTGCAGTTCAAAAGTGATGTCGAACAGGTTGGGGGGCAGATGAAAAAAGGGCATTTCTACCAGTATAAATTTGTTGCTGAAGGTGAGCAGTTGATTATCCTTCATAAGGGTCTCGAAACCATCATCCAAAAGATATTCTGCAGCAGCGACTACTTCTATATCAATATTTTCCTCCTCCAGTCTTTTTTGTAAATCTACCAGTCCCTGTTGAATAATCTCCGGGGTATTCTTATACATATCACTACTGATGTGTGGTGTGGTGATGAGTTTTTTATATCCCAGGGCCTTCATTCCCCTGATCAGCTGAACCGAGGTTTCCATGTTTGGCGTGCCATCATCAATACCGGGTATCAGGTGAGAATGCATATCTGTTACCAGATTGCCCAGATTGACGGCGTAAGGAAGTTTCTTCTTTTTAAACAGGCCAAACATAGTATGAGTAGAAATGCTATTGTAAATGGGGAAAATATCTTTTTTTAAACCAGTTGAAGGTGATGTTCAGGCCTTCCTTTATTTTAATAGCCGGCCGGTAATCCATTAGGGTATTTGCTTTTTGAATATCCGCCAGAGAGTGCTTAATATCTCCGGGTCGATCATTTTGATGATAGGCTTCTAATTCACTTCCCGCACTTTCTTTTATAAAATCAAAAAGTTGATTAACGGTCGTACGATCACCAAGGGCGATATTAAATACGCCTCCATTGCATTTTTCAACAGGACAAAATAATGATTTGATATTGGCTTCTACGGCATTCTCAACAAAGGTAAAATCGCGCGATTGCTCACCGTCGCCGTTAATACAGGGGCTTTGGTTCTTTAACACTGCCGAAATGAAAAGCGGTATGGCAGCAGCATAGGGGCCATCAGGACTTTGGCGCGGGCCAAAAATATTAAAATATCTAAGCCCGATAATTTGCATCGGATAGGTTTTTGCAAATACATCAGCATAGAGCTCGTCTACTCTTTTGGTCACAGCATAAGGGGATAGGGGTTTGCCAATTTGATCTTCTGTTTTGGGCAGATGAGGGCTATCGCCGTATACACTCGAGGAGCTGGCGTAGACCAGTCTTTTAACCTTGTGGTCACGTGCAGCTACCAGCATATTCAAAAAACCGGTTACGTTGGCCTCGTTGGATGCCTGGGGGTTATTGACCGAACGGGGTACCGAACCCAGGGCTGCCTGATGCAATACATAATGTATGCCTTCGCAGGCCTGTTGACAGGTGTCGGGATTGCTAATGTCACCTTTAATAAATTCAAAGGCAGGATTTTTCATGAAGGGTTCAATGTTTTCTATAAATCCTGTGACCAGGTTGTCGAGTACACGTACTTTTGCTGCACCATATTTCAATAAATATTCTACCAGATTGGAGCCAATAAAACCGGCTCCTCCGGTTACCAGGAAGTGGTATTGGTTGATGTCTTCTTTATGAAAAACCCTGTTGTACATTTTATCCTTATCAATTTACTTTTCCCTGTGCCTAATAATGGTTTTCTTTGGGAACCCTTATTGTTATTTATTTCCGTTCTTCGTACTGTTCTTTGTAGTATTTCTGGTATTCACCAGAAGTAACATTGTTGATCCACTCTTTGTTTGTGAGGTACCAGTCTATGGTTTTTTCGAGACCTTCCTCAAACTGAAGAGAGGGAGTCCATCCCAGTTGTTTTTGAATTTTCTTTGCATCAATGGCATAGCGCATATCGTGTCCGGCGCGGTCTTTTACATAGCTTATCAGTTTGGCACTGGTACCCTCGGGGCGATCGAGTTTTTTATCCATTATCTTACACAAGGTTGTGATCAGATCTATGTTTTTCCATTCATTATGGCCGCCGATGTTATAAGTTTCTCCATTCTTCCCTTGATGATAGATAAGATCAATAGCAATGGCGTGGTCAATAACATACAGCCAGTCTCTGATGTTTTCGCCCTTTCCGTATACGGGCAGGGGTTTGCTGTTTACGATGTTGTTGATAAAAAGGGGCAGGAGTTTTTCGGGAAACTGATTGGGCCCGTAGTTGTTGGAGCAATTGGAAATGACCACCGGCAAGCCATAGGTGTGGTGCCAGGCCCTTACAAAATGATCGCTGCTGGCTTTTGCTGCTGAATAGGGGCTTCTTGGATCATAGGCCGTGGTTTCGGTAAACAACCCCTGATCACCCAACGAACCGTATACCTCATCGGTAGAGATGTGGTAAAATCTCTTTCCCGCGAGTTCTTTCCAGCTGGTTTTTGCTGCATTAAGCAGGTTAATGGTACCTATCACATTGGCCAGGACAAATTCCATCGGGTTGGCAATTGATCTGTCTACATGACTTTCTGCAGCAAGATGAATAACACCATCAAACTGGTACTTTTCAAAGAGTTTGAATAGGGCAGCAGCATCTACTATGTCAACTTTTTCAAACACATAGTTGGGTGCCTCTTCAATATCTTTAAGGTTTTCCAGGTTCCCTGCGTAGGTAAGCTTATCCAGGTTAACTATGGTATAATCGGGATATTTATTTACAAAGAGCCGCACTACATGCGATCCAATAAAGCCTGCTCCACCGGTTATCAAAAGAGTTTTTTTCATATTTTTCCTGCTGAAAAGATTTTAATCTATTATTCCTTTTTCGAGATTTTTCTCCCACTCCCAGGCCGATTTAAGCGCCATATCGAGCCCTAACTGAGTTTTCCAGCCCAGCACTTCATTGGCTTTTTGGGTGTCTGACCATACCTGTTCTACATCACCACTGCGTCGATCAACGATCTGGTAATTTAGCTTTACCTGATTGACTTTTTCAAAGGTAAGAATAACATCCAGCACGCTGTTTCCCTTTCCTGTGCCCAGGTTGAAAACTTCATAGTGGCTCTGCGACTTTCGTTGACTCATTCTTTCAAGAGCCACTAGGTGTGCCCTGGCCAAATCTACCACATGAATATAGTCGCGTATGGCTGTGCCATCAGGGGTGTTGTAATCGTTTCCGAATACCTTAAGCAATTTTCTTTTGCCAATGGCCGTTTGGGTAACAAAGGGAATGAGATTATTGGGTACACCCATGGGGAGTTCACCAATAAGTGCCGATTCATGAGCGCCAATGGGGTTGAAATACCGCAAAGCAATGGTTTTAAGCTCACTGGTTTGGGTGTGATCGAAAATAATCTCTTCCGACATTTGCTTGGTATTTCCATAGGGCGATAAGGCCTTTTTGATGGGTGCCGCTTCAGATACGGGAAGTTCGTCGGGCTGACCGTATACCGTACAGGAGGAGGAAAAAACCAAATTGTTGCAGTTGTGCTTTTCCATCACCTCCAGCAAGTTGACAAGCGAAACCAGGTTGTTGCGATAATACTTAAGCGGTAATTCAGTGGATTCGCCCACCGCCTTATAGGCTGCAAAATGAATGACCCCATCAATTTTCTGCTGTTGATTAAAAAAATCATGCAGAGCGGCGCGATCGCACAAATCAAATGCATGGAATTCGGGTTCTATGCCCGTGATTTTGGTGATCTGATCAACAATTTTGCGAGTAGAGTTGGCCAGGTTATCGATGATTACCACATCATAGCCATTCTGTTGCAACTCTACCACGGTGTGGGAGCCTATATATCCTGTTCCTCCTGTTACCAGTATTTTTGCCATTTTTCTATCTGTTTAGTATTAGAAGCTCCAGTACTGTAAATCGGTGATTTTATTTCTGTAAGTGCCTTTTATATCTACCAGTATAGGATGCTCTACACCTTTCATTAGCTTTTTGAAGTCTTCTTCGCCGAGTGATAAATAGTCTTCATGATTAACGGCCACTACTACTGCATCATAGTTATTGCCTGGTTTCTCCATCAAGGAAAAACCATACTCATGCTGCAACTCTTTTGAATCGGCATAGGGATCTACGATGTCAAGATTTACCCCATAGCTGGTAAGTTCTGAAATAACATCGGCAACCTTGGAGTTTCTGATATCACTGACATTTTCCTTGAAGGTAACGCCCATGATGAGTACTTTGGATTGTTGTATGTTTTTTCCTGCCGCAATAAGTTTTTTTACCAGTTGTTTCGCTGCATAAAAGCCCATGGAGTCATTTACAAAGCGTCCGCTATTGATGATTTGTGGATGGTACCTGAATTCTTTGGCTTTGTAAACCAGGTAATAAGGGTCAACGCCAATACAGTGTCCGCCCACCAGGCCGGGGAAAAATCTGAGGAAGTTCCATTTGGTTCCTGCTGCCTCAAGCACATCATAAGTATTTATTCCCATGCGGTTGAAAATGATGGAAAGCTCATTCATGAGGGCAATATTTACATCGCGTTGGGTGTTTTCGATGATCTTGGCTGCTTCGGCAACTTTAATAGAAGGGGCACGGTGCACACCTGCTTTAACAATAAGTTCGTATGTTTTGGAAATATTATCCAGGGCTACTTCATCACATCCTGATACCACCTTGGTAATGGTGGTGATGGTGTGTTCTTTATCGCCGGGGTTAATTCTCTCGGGCGAGAAGCCTACCTTAAAATCTTCACCACATTTTAATCCACTTTCCTGCTCAAGTATGGGAACACAATCTTCTTCGGTACAGCCGGGATATACAGTAGATTCATACACAACATAATCGCCTTTTTTAAGTGCTTTGCCTACCGCATGCGATGCCGACAATATGGGGGTCAGATCGGGCATGTTGCGTTTGTCGATAGGGGTGGGAACCCCGATGATATGGAAATTAGCTTGTCTTAAATCAGCTGCATTGGCCGTAAAATAAATATCTGTTCCATCAAAATCCTTTGCTTCAAGTTCCTCGCTGGGATCAATCCGATTGCGCATTTTTTCAACCCTGTCTTCTTTAATGTCAAACCCAATAACCTGGATCTTTCTGGCAAATTCCAATGCAATGGGTAGTCCAACATAGCCCAATCCTATAACGGATAATTTGGCTTCCTTGTTAAGCAATCTTTCGTAAATATTCATTTTCTATAGGTGTTTTGTGTTAACAAACGGTTTATAATGAGGTGATTATGCAGGCCCTGGTAAGATGATTATCAGGCCATGGTTCCTTTGGGAATTTTTCTTACACTGCCTTTTTCCAGTATATATTGATCTTTACTTTCGGGACATACGGCTATATTGTTCTGATCGAACTCCAGTCTATGGCCATATTCACTCATCCAGCCTATTCGTTTGGCCGGATTTCCTACCACCAGTGAGTAGGGATGCACATCGCGCACCACAACAGCCCCTGCACCAATAAAAGAATATGCACCGATTTCGATGCCACAAACAATGGTAGCATTGGCGCCAATAGAGGCACCTTTTCTTACCAGGGTTTCGACATATTGATCTTTGCGGATGATGGCACTACGTGGATTGACAATGTTGGTAAACACCATTGAGGGGCCCAGAAACACATCATCTTCGCATATCACACCGGTGTATATCGATACATTGTTCTGTATCTTAACATTATCTCCCAGCACTACGCCGGGCGAGATAACTACATTCTGACCGATGTTGCATCGTTTTCCTATGGTGCAATCGGGCATGATATGCGTGAAATGCCATATTTTACTCCCTTCTCCGATGGTACAGCCCTCGTCGATATAGGACGACTCGTGACTGAAATAATTTTTTTCTTCCATTTTATAGTAATTTTTCAGGATTCCACGGTATTATAAACCTGCGGCAAAGGCTATTGTTTTTTATTTTAAAAATTCCAGCAGATTCTTAGTGATATATTCCAACTGTTGCTCATCCAGTTCGGTATGCATGGGCAGAGAAATAACGCTTTTGCTCAGCCTTTCTGTAACCGGGAAATCACCTTCCTTATAACGGGGATCCTGGTAGGCTTTCTGCATGTGCATGGGAACAGGATAATAGATCATGGCAGGGATTCCCTTTTCCCCCATGTATTTTTGAAGCTCAAACTGATTCAAATCCTTAATGACCAGGGTGTATTGATGAAAAACATGGGTTGAGAATTTACTTCTTGCCGGCGTGGTAATGCGTGGATGTGAAGCAAATGCCGCATCATAATAATTGGCTGCATCAATACGCGCCTGGGCATATTGTGGGAGATTCCTGAGTTTTATTCTTAATACAGCAGCTTGTATGCTGTCTAAGCGGCTGTTTACCCCCACCACATCGTGGTAATACCTGGTTTCCATGCCATGATTTACGGTTATGGACAGCTTCTTTGCCAGCTCATCATCATGGGTGAAGATAGCACCACCATCTCCATAGCAACCTAAGTTTTTGGAAGGGAAGAAAGAGGTGCAGCCCACAGTGGCCAGCGTGCCGGCTTTTTGTCGACTACCATTGTCGAATATATAATCTGCTCCTAAGGCCTGTGCATTATCTTCTATGATATAAAGGTTGTGTTCTTTTGCCAGCTGCATCAGGGGCTCCATATGTACACTTTGACCGAACAGATGCACGGGCACTATGGCTTTTGTTTTGGGGGTTATAGCTCTCTTTACACGCTCAGGATCTATGTTGTAGGTGTCGGGCAGCACATCTACCAAAACAGGCGTTAAGCCCAGTAAGGCAATTACTTCAACGGTAGCCACAAAAGTAAATGAGGTGGTTATGATTTCATCTCCCGGTTTCAGATCCAGGGCCATCATGGCCACCTGTAGAGCATCGGTGCCATTAGCGCAGGGAATTACATGATTAACTCCAAGATATTCGGCAAGCTCTTCACGGAACTTTTTGACCTCAGATCCGTTTATATATTGTGTGGAACGTATGACATCTAAAACTGCAGTATCTATTTCCTGTTGTATCTTATCGTATTGACTCTTAAGATCAACCATCTGAATCGCTCTCATGCAAACTGGGGTAATTTTATATTGTTATATGATATTTTTAAAAAGTGGTACAAAGATAAAAAGATTTGCTTTGCAGGCAGGTAAGCTGATCTAAGTTCAGGGAATTTATTTAATTGAGTATATTTGCAGCCATAACATGCTTTATGTTTTTCACCCACAGAAGTTATTTATTTTACGCATTCATCTTCTTTTATCAAACATTTTCCCATGCAACTTTTATACAATTTTTTCATCTTTATATACAGTCAATTTATTGCCTTAGCATCGCATTTTAATCCTAAGGCAAAGCAATGGGTAGAGGGGCGGCACAACGGACTGGAAAAAATTGCCCTTGAACTGGATCATGAGGCCACCCATGTTTGGTTTCATTGCGCTTCGGCAGGTGAATTTGAGCAGGGCAGACCCGTAATAGAGAAATTTCGGGAGGAAAACCCCGGGGTGAAAATTGTGCTTACTTTTTTCTCTCCCTCGGGTTATGAAATGCGTAAAAATAATCCGCTGGCCGATCATGTGTTTTATATGCCTATCGACACCCCTGCTAAGGCAAAAAAATTTGTAGAGTATGTAAACCCACGACTGGCTGTGTTTGTAAAATACGAATTCTGGTTTAATCATCTCAATGCCTTACATGAACAAAAAATCCCGGTGGTTTTCATCTCTGCCCTATTCAGGAAGAACCAGATGTTTTTCCAGTGGTGGGGCAGCTGGTTTAGAAAACAGTTGCGGAAAATTACCTATTTCTTTGTACAGGACAAAAATTCACAAAGCCTGCTCTATGATATTGGGGTGCATAATGTGGTGGTTAGTGGAGATACGCGCTTCGACAGGGTGGCCGATATCAGCAAGAATCCTCAGAGCTTCGAAAAAGCAGAGCGGTTCATCCAGGGCTCGGTAATTTTTCTGGCCGGAAGTACCTGGCCTGCCGACGATGAGCTGCTTACTTCTATCATCAATCAGGATGCCAGCGATGTGAAATATATTATCGTACCCCATGAGATACAACCCTCTCACATAGAAAAATTAAAAGCCAGCTTCATCAAACCCGTGGTGACCTACTCTCAATATAATGAAGAGCTTTTTAAAAATGCCAAGGTATTAATCGTTGATCAAATGGGCATGTTGTCCAACCTTTACCAGTATGCCTCCATGGCCTATATTGGAGGGGGCTTTGGACATGGGATACACAACACCCTGGAGGCGGCAACTTTCGGTATGCCCGTGGTGTTTGGACCCAACTATAAAAATTTTTCCGAAGCCGTCGATATGGTTCATTACGGCTGTGCTTTTCCTGTAAACGACGACAAGCAGCTGTGGGAGGTATGCTTAAAACTCCTGGGTAATTATGCCCTCCTAAAAGAAACTTCAGATATTGCACGCAATTATGTTTTCATGAAGCGCGGAGCCACCAATACCATTATTATCTTTCTCAATGCCATCATCAATCCCATGAGCTATAAGGTGAAAGCAATGGATATGCTGAATATGAATTAAATGGTTGGGTCCAATCAGAATAATAAAAGACCCCCCAACCCCCTGAAAGGGGGAGCTCGCAACCAATTGATATTGTGCAAGAACTAATGCTTTTGCCTCTTTTAATTGCAGGTGAAAAGTGGAAAGAATTGGTGCCTGTTTTATCTATATTAGAAAGTTGGGGCCAGGCGTCACCCCTCCATACTTGTAGGGAGTTAGAAGTGAAAAGTGAAAAGTGAAAAAGTTGTAGAGAGCTGGAAGCTGGAAGGGAATAAAAAGTGAAAAAAGGTGCTGTCTGTTATATTTATGTCAGTTTTATGGGACAGGCGTCACCCCTCCATACTTGTAGGGAGGCCGGGGGTGGGTCAAGAGGTGTGGCAAAAAGAATGTAGATATTTGCAGACCCCGGCAGGATATTTTATAACTTTGACTTAATTACGTCCTGACGTATATTTTCAATTACCAACTAAAGAAAAACGCCTTATGAATTTTTTGATTAAAGTAATTGTTACCGCTTTTGCCGTGATCATCGGAGCCTATTTTATGCCCGGAGTAACGGTTGATTCATTTATTACGGCCATCGTTGTCGCCTTTGTGTTGGGTATTTTAAATGCTCTTCTTAAGCCCATACTGGTGATCTTAACCCTGCCGGTTACGGTATTGAGCCTGGGTTTATTCCTATTAGTCATCAATGCCTTTATTATTTTGCTTACCGATTATTTTATAGATGGTTTTCATGTTGCCGGGTTTGGCACAGCAATTGTCTTTAGTATTCTGCTGGTTATATTAAACTGGCTGCTTTCTATCCCGCTGAATGATTAAAAATATTTTATTTTTTGCGGACAACAAGAATTTACAACCTACTAATTGTTTAATCGCTATGAGCAAATCATTTTTATTTCTTAGTTTGCTGGTTCTCCCCATGTGGATGCAAGGCCAGCAGGTGAACTCTGAGTTGAAGGAAGCCCGGATTTTTGTGTGGGGTGCTGAAATACACCGAAGCGCTGATGTAAGCGTGAGCCCTGGTAACAATGAGTTGATATTTACCGGGTTACCGCCTGATATTGATCCCAACAGCATACAGATAAAAGCTGAAGGGGCGATAACAATTCTCTCAGTTGGACACAGGCATAATTTTCTTGAATCTGCCCAGAGTTCGCAGCAGGTAAAATCATTAAGCGACAGTCTGGAATATCTTAAAAATGAGATAGAATCTCTACAAGCATTACTTAGGGTTTATGAAGAAGAGGAGTCGATGCTGCTTGCCAACAAGAGCATAGGAGGAAGCGACACAGGCGTTAACGTTGCTGAGTTGAAAACCATGGCCGATTTCTTTCGCAGTCGCCTTAGGGAGATCAAAAATCTGCAACTGGATACCAAACAAGAAATCACTATGTTGAAAGAAAGGCAAAGCCGTATACAAAACCAGCTGGGAAGAATTAACAGAGAAAAAAAACCGGTTAGTGAAATCGTTGTAAATGCTGCCGCTTCTTCAGGAACAAGGGTGCAATTTGACATTTCTTATATCACCCATCAGGCCCGCTGGCAGGCATTGTATGATATACGTGCCGTTGATACAGCTGAGCCTGTTGAACTGCTTATGAAAGCCTCCATCGAGCAGAGCACCGGCGAAGACTGGAACAATATACAGCTTACCCTTTCTACGGGCACCCCCCTGGATAACCGTGTGGTGCCAACTCTGAATACATGGTTTCTAAGATATATCGAGCCTGTTGCCCAAAAGCCTCTTGTAATCAGGGGAATGGCCACCCGGCAGGCTCAGGCTCCTGAAATGGCTATGGACGATGATATTGTTTTAGATGAAATGGTTATGGCTGGTTCTGCTGCTGAGTATACGGAGGTATCGCAAACCAATACCACCAGGGAGTATCGCATTGGAGCCCCTGTGAGTGTGGTATCGGGGGGTGATGAAAAAATTATTGAAGTCAGGCAGCATGAATTACCGGCCAGTTTTACCTGGTACGCGATACCGCGGGTTGATAACGATGCGTATCTTATTGCCCGGGTATCGGAGTGGGAGGAGTATATTGTGTTGCCCGGAGAAGCCGGCGTGTTTTTCGAGAACGCCTTTGTGGGGAAGACCATGTTGGATCCCATGCAGGCCGGCGACACCCTGGAAATTTCTATGGGTATTGATCGCGGGCTCTCCCTCGAAAGAGTGCGCATGATCGAACAGTCGCGTAAAAGTATATTTGGAAGGTACATTACGGAGACCGTAGGATGGGAAATTAAGGTAAAGAACAATAAGAACCGCCAGGTTGACCTTGAAATAAAAGATCAGATTCCCGTTTCTACCCAAGACAACATGTTGATATACCTGGATGAAAAATCGGGTGCCGATCATAATGAATCAACCGGCATTCTCACCTGGCGTCTGCAGATGGATGCCGGAGAATCCCTCAGCAGAACTTTCCGCTATTCGGTAAAATATCCGCAGGATAAGAAGGTGAGGCTGGAGTGAAGACTTTCCATCGTCCGAAGGACATGGAAACGTCTGGAATAGGAGCTCGAAGCATGAAGCGAGAGAAGAGCGAAAAGTGAAAAGTGAAGAGAGCTGGAAACCCGAAGCTCGAAGCTGGAAGGAAGGGAAGACATTCCATTCCCGAAATAGAATTCGGGACAGGAATACGAAATTGCTATTTTTGAGTAATCTTTTAATAATCAGGATTGATGAATGATATGGACATCCGATGGGAACAGCGCTTTAGCAATTTTAATAAAGCATTGCATAAATTAGAAAGTAGTGTTACCTATATCAAGCGTAATCATGAATCCAATGAGATCATTGAAGAGCAAGAAGGAAACTATTCGATACTCAATGATCTTATTAAGCAAGGTCTTATTCAGAGTTTTGAATTTACACATGAGTTAGCCTGGAATGTGATGAAAGACTATGCTGCGTATCAGGGAAATGCAGAAATAAGAGGATCGAGAGATGCCACAAGGGAGGGCTTTTCTATGGGGTTAATTGAGAATGGCGATGTATGGATGGAAATGGTTAAAAGCCGAAATGAAACCTCGCATACCTACGATGAAGATACCGCCAGTGAAATATTTGAAAAAGTTATTTATACCTATATGCCCGCTTTCAAGTCTTTCCAGAAAAAAATGGAAGCAATACGAAGTGAAGAGCAGGGAAAGTTATTTTACTGATGAACTTGCATGAGCACCAGACGCTTAGAAGGGAATGAAAAATGAAATTCGGTTTAAAGCCACATACGATTGAAGCCATACAGGGGGTATTTAGAAAATATCCTCAAGTACATAGCGTAATTCTATATGGTTCGCGGGCCAAAGAAAACTTCAGACCTAACTCCGATATTGACCTGACTTTGAAAGGTGATAATATTGATTTAAGCTTGCTCCTTAAAATAGAGAATGAATTAGACGATCTTCTTTTACCCTACAAGATTGATCTCTCGATATTTCATAAAATTGAAAACAAAAAGATGGTTGAACACATCAATCGGGTTGGCGTTGTCTTTTATGAAAGAGATTGAATTTATTCATAGCACCAGATACCTTTCCCTGTTTTTTAATAAAAAACAGATTCAGCCTCAATAGCAACAAGTCTTAGTACAGGTTGCGGATATGGACTGTTTTCTGTTCGTGGCAATGCCAGGGCCGTTTGCATCTATTTTAGAATTAAAAAAATAAAAGTCATGAGATCAATCACACTAACCCTTATATTCATTATCAGTTTACAACACTTGATAATTGCCCAGGATAGCCAGGTCCAGTGGCTGGACATAGAGCTTTCTAATTATCAGTATCCCTATGCTGTTTCCATTTTACCTTTACATGTACAGGAACAAGATCTGGAAATGGCTTATATGGATGTGAAACCAGACAATTATAATGGAAAGAGCATTGTACTGTTACACGGAAAAAATTTTAATGGGGCTTACTGGCGAACAACCATTGAAAGATTAGCCAATGAAGGATTTCGTGTAATTGTACCCGATCAGATTGGCTTTGGGAAATCATCGAAACCCGATCATTTCCACTATACATTTCATCAGCTTGCCCAAAACACCCGGACCTTGCTTGATTCATTGCATATTTCAAAAACCGCGGTTTTAGGACATTCTATGGGCGGTATGCTGGCGGTCCGTTTTGCTTTGATGTATCCTGAAACAACCGAAAAACTGATTTTAGAAAATCCTATCGGCCTTGAGGACTGGAAACTCAAGGTGCCCTACAAACCTGTAGAATGGTGGTATGAGAATGAACTGAAGAAAAGCTACGAAACCATCAGAGAATACCAGTTAAAGAACTACTATGATAATACATGGAAGCCCGAATATGACCAGTGGGTCAACCTACTTGCAGGATGGACATTAAACTCTGACTATAAAACCATAGCCTGGAATGCTGCTCTTACCTATGATATGATTTTCACACAACCTGTGGTTTACGAATTCAAAAACATCATAGCACCTACCCTTATCATTATTGGCACAAGAGACCGAACAGCCCTGGGCAAACCCCTTGTATCTCCCGAAATAAGAAAGACCATGGGGCTTTATGATAAACTGGGTAAAAAAACTCAAGAGGTCATTTCCAACGCACAGTTGGTTGAGTTGGAGAATATAGGACATTTACCTCATATTGAAAGCTTTGATGGGTTTATAAATCCGCTGATAGTATTTTTAAAAGAATAAGTTGCTGAAAGAGTTTTTAAACAAAGAGATCCCCTGAACAGAGAGATCCCTTGCTTCGCTGCGGGATGACAGGGTTTATCCTTGTTGTAATGAGAAAGCATAAGCATGGTGGGCTCCGCCCTCCATGCTTATGCTTTCTTTCCCCTGTGCCCTCAGTAAAAATTGTCATTCCGCAGCGAAGCAAGGAATCTGTTTACCATTTGCCTGACCCACTGAGTAGCCAGATGAACAGAAACTAACCTTTGCCACTCACTTGCTCGAAGATGACGGTCTGCAAGCCTGTCCCCGGTTTTAAGCCAACCGAAGCTTTGCAATGAGATTATAACACCGATGAATGGGTTTTAATTGTATTTTGGTTACTTTTGTCTAATGTATTGCAGTGTTGAAAGAAAGTATACGGGCTATGATAAAGGTAACGAGAGTGATTTATAATGACAGGAACCAGATAAGACTGGAATTTCCTTATGATGTTGAGCTGGTAAAGAAGGTGAAACAGATTCCCGGTGCAAGTTGGAGCGCGACGTTGAAAGCCTGGCATGTACCTGATACGGATGAAAATATTGCGATGATTAGGCAGCTGATGGAGACGCAGGAAAAGATGCAGAATGCGGAGTCGGATGCCGGGGTGCTGAAGGAAATCAAAAAGGATGTAACCCTGCAGGTAAGTGGGAAACAGCTGAGATTAAAGATGCCGGTAAATCAAGCCGACATTGGTTTTGTGAAATCAATACGCTACAGCAGATGGAATAAATCATCCTATAGTTGGATCATACCTAATTATGGCAATAGTCTTGAGCAGCTGCGGCAGCATTTTGGAGCGCGGCTTATCGAAAACCAGGTTACGGTTGAGAAGCCTGCGATAAAAAATGTTCAGGGGAGATATGGTCAGAAAGAGATTACAGGGCGCCGGCTCCCGGATAAGACTCTTGAGCAATTGGAGCTCTTCCGTAAATGGATGATGCATAAGCGGTATGCCGAATCAAGCATTAAAAGTTACACCGAGACCCTCTCGGTACTGCTGCGGTTTATCCTGCCCCGCGGTCCTGAGGAGATGGTGGTTGATGACATGGTGAATTTTGTAAATCAATACATCATCCCCAATCAATACAGTTATACCTTTCAGAACCAGGTAATCAATAGTGCCAAGTTGTTTTTCCGGGAAGTATTGAAGGGTAGGCTTGATGTAGAACAATTTGAGCGTCCGCGCAGGGAGCACAAGCTGCCCAATGTGCTTAGTAAGGAGGAGGTCAGGGCCATACTCAATGCCAGCAGTAATATCAAGCACCGCAGCATGCTGAGTTTGATTTACGCCTGTGGATTAAGGCGCAGCGAGCTGCTGCACCTGAAGCCCGGCGATATTGATTCGAAGCGGCATATGCTGATCATCCGCAATTCGAAGGGTAAGAAGGACAGGATGGTGCCCATTTCCGACAAGATTATTGAGATGCTGAGGGAGTATTATAAAGCGTATCATCCGGAGGTTTACCTTTTTGAAGGACAAGAAAAGGGACAACCTTACTCTGAGCAGAGTTTACAGAGTGTATTGAAGCAATCACTGCAAAAGGGTAAGATTACCAAACCTGCTACCCTGCACTGGCTGCGACACAGTTATGCGACTCATTTACTGGAGAGTGGAACAGATTTGAGGTATATCCAGGAGTTGCTGGGACATAAAAGCAGTAAGACTACAGAGATATATACCCATGTATCGGAAAAAAGTTTACAAAATATTAAATCTCCGTTCGATGATCTGTAAATTTAATATATCTTAGCAAATAATATTGTATGAAAAAATCATACCAATACACCTCCCAAGGGGTATATTGTATGATAAAGTCATACCTATAAACAAGTTAGCGGTCATTGTAACGACAATCAGACGATAAACATTTTAAGAGTAAATTATGACAATGGAAAAAAATAATAGCGACCAAAAATCAAGCAGACACGGTGCGACACCTTTCGCACAAACATATTTTCACGGGACAAGGTCTGACTTAAAAGTTGGTGAGTTTATAGAAGTTGGTTTCAACTCTAATTACGGACAAAGAAAAAATGCAAAATATAATTTCCTTTCCGCGACATTGGATGCTGCAATTTGGGGTGCAGAACTTGCATTTGGTGAAGAACGAGAAAGAATTTATTTGGTAGAACCAACAGGACCCATTGAAGACGACCCTGACTTGACGGACAAAAAATTCCCTGGTAACCCTACAAAATCTTATCGTTCGACACAACCTTTTAAAATAGTTGGAGAGGTTACCAATTGGCAAGGACATCCACCAGAACAAGTTAAAGCAATGAAAGACGCATTAACTAAGCTTAAAGAACAAGGAATTAATTCACTGAATGACGAATAACATTGACGATTAAAAACAACGAACCGCTAACAATGTATATACAAAATAGGCGTGTTAGTAGTAAATTCAACGGTTGTAGCCCGCTTCAT
>JBEPXC010000053.1:0-18073 GCA_041642035.1 Sphingobacteriia bacterium | reverse complement strand
ATCCTGTTGCCATCTACTCAAAGACTATGCCTGCCCATGCAGCTGATGGATCGGAATTTGAAAATGCTATTATGCAGTTTATTCTCGACAAACAAGATCCTTTTGTTAAAATTCATTTGCTACCTTCATTAAATAGTCGTATCCACCGATCTTTTATACGCAGTCAGGGGGGGCTCAACCGGGCGATGCTAAAAGAGCTGCACGATCGGCAGGGAATAAAAGCGGTTATGGTGATCAACATCGCACAATACGATAAGATACAGGAGAGAACACGCATCGTTGAAAAAACAGGCATTTATCGCGAAGCCTACACTACCGAACAAGGTGAAATGACCCATCGCGACAGAGCGGTTAAATATACTGAGTATTCAAGCGCTAACCGTGTGACACTTAGTCTAAATTACCAACTAATTGCCACTTATAATGGAGAGGTATTACTCTCCCAAAGACTTAATTCTACCGACCGTTCTGATATGCATTACGCTGTCTTTGAAGGCGGGGATGTGAAAAATTTATATCCTACTACTACACGCAACGGTAACCACTTTATTGATGAGAGGAATTATGCTTCTTTGCAAAAGCTTCTTACTGCACAAAAGCAACTTACACCTCTGGAGAAGCTTAGAGAAAAAGTATTTGTTGATTTATCGGGTACTATTGCAGATGCTCTTGTCAATTTTAATCCAGAACGATAGATTGCCTGTTGGTACTTAATCAACAATATCCTTAAGTGTTTTTTGTAATATATACTCAAAAATGAATATCTCATGAAGAAGATGTTGTGGATCTCACTGTTTGCGTTATTGTTTTTTGCCTGTTCTTCAGGAAGAAGAATAAGTCATGCCGACCTGATGAAAGATGCGCCAGACTGGGCTATTCAAACGCCTGCCAATTCTATGTATTACCATGGCGTGGGCATGGCTTCAAAGACCACTCAACAGGATTACCGAGAAAAAGCCAGGCAAAATGCCCTCTCAGAATTGGCAGGCAGCATTTCAGTTAATATCGCCTCCTCTTCCGTGCTTAACCAATTTGAATTTGATAATTCTTATAGCGATTTTTTTCGCGACAACATCCGCATGTCCACCCAGGAATTTCTTGAAGGATATGAATTGGTAGAAAACTGGGAAAACGATATCCAATATTGGGTATATTATCGCTTATCCAAATCCCGCTATGACCAAATAAAGCAGGAACGGATTCGTACGGCCCTGAGTCAGTCGGTGTCGAAGTTTCAGCAGGCGCAAACATTACGCAGCCAGGGTAGGGTAACCGATGCGTTAGGATTTTATATTCGTTCGGTAGAAGATATCCGTCATTTCCTTGCCGATGAGTTGAAAGCTGAGATCAACGGCCAACAAAAGCCCTGGTCTACTTTTCTTATGGCAGGACTTCTGGATCAGCTTCAAGCTGTACAATTTGATTTCCAGATGGATAAATTTACCTTAATGCCTGGTCCCTCTACTGTGGTGACTCCTATCGAGATTATCGTAAAAGACCATGATGGTCGACCCATATCAGGTGTGCCTGTTATTACCCGGTACTCCTGGTTGCCTGGTAATTTTACCGAATCTGTTACCGATTCAAGAGGATATTTCAGAGTTGTGCCCCAGGGGATAGCTCCGGGAAAAAGAAGTGAGCAGATTTTGTGTCAACTTGATTTAAAAAAAGTTACAGACAATACTACTCAGGATATAATGGTTCAAAGACTGTTTTCCTCTCTTAATACCACCATCTATACTTTACCCATTGAGATTATCCCACCCACCTGTTTTATTGCGGTTAAAGCCCATTCGGGTGATTTTGATACTTCATTAATCAGCGATGAAATTAGCCGGCTCTTTTCTATCGATGGACTGGATCTGTCGCAAGATGTAACACAATCGGATTATATTCTTGATTCGGATATTAGTCTTATTAATCAGTCTAAGATCGGTAGCCGTTTTACCAAAACCATCACCGCTACCTTTGTACTTAAAGACCACCTGGGTAATATCCAGTATAGTGCCATGGCTGAGAATATTACCGGATTAGGTCAAACGCATGCGGAAGCATGGGATGATGCCCTAAAATCATTACAAGGTAAAATACGGATAAATATTTATCCCGCCATGATCAATGATGCCTTTTTGAAAGTGCATTAATTCTTTCTGCGCCAGTTCACTGAAGCACACTATTCTTTTCTTTGCTGCATACTATACACTTTATTGTATTTTCATGCGTTATTACCTACAGGCATTTCCTTTTGATGGACCTGTTGAGTAAGAAATGGAAAACTTTTGGGCACATAAATGAATTTTTCAACTGTCTTGGTTCATCATAAAGAAAAAGCTTACCTTTGCAAATTGTTTTGAACTGCTTTAACATATAATATTAAACATCCTGTAATTAATGGCAAATACAAGAATCAAAAGTAGATGGGTATTAATTGTAATGCTCCTTATTGTTATTACCTCCTGTAGCCCCTACCAAAAACTGCTTAAAAGTGATGACATAATGCTTAAAAAAGAAAAGGCCATTGAATATTATGAAGAAGGGGATTACAATAAGTCACTAACCCTGCTCACAGATATCATTCCGGCATTCAGAGGAACAGCAGAAGCTGAGAAACTCAATTATTACTATGCCATGGCTCATTACAAACAAAAAGATTATATCATGGCTGCGCATTATTTTAAAACCTTTACCCAAGGTTTTCCACGTAGTGAGCATGTCGAGGAATTTCTATACATGAGTGCCTATTGTAAATATCTGCTTTCTCCAAGACCCAGTCTTGATCAGACCGAAACACAGGACGCCATTAGAGAGCTGCAGGCTTTTATCAACAAGTTTCCTCAAAGTCCCAGGGTAGAAGAGAGCAATAACCTTATTGATGAGTTGAGGTATAAACTCGAGAAAAAGGCCTTTGATTCGGCTCTGCTATACTTCAATATACGAGATTATATGGCTGCGGTTACCTCGTTTAATAATGTAATCCAGAATTATCCCGATACAGAATTTAGAGAGGAGGCCTTGTTTTATATCCAAAAATCACATTTCTTGTATGCTGAAAACAGTATAGAGTCAAAACAGCTTGAAAGATATAAAGCCGTGGTTGATGCCCATGCAAAACTTATCAAGAGATTTCCCGAAAGTGTTTTTTTATCTGAGGCTGATTCTATGTTGGCCACTTCAGTGGCGAACATTCTGAAGCTGGAAGAAGTTGTTGATGTTAACATACAGTAGTAAATTATCCTAAACCGATTAAATATTTGTACCATGGAATATAAAAAGTCTAAACCAGCCAGCAATACCACAACCAGAGACCTAAGAAGATTTGATGAGGAAACTCAAAATATTTACCAGTCTGTAGTAGTCATTTCTAAAAGGGCTAATCAGATCTCTCTCGAAATGAAAGAAGAACTCAGCAGCAAGCTTTCCGAATTTGCTACCTCTACAGATAATCTCGAAGAAGTATTTGAAAACAGAGAACAAATTGAAATAGCCCGCCATTACGAGCAACTACCCAAACCCTCATTGGTGGCAATATCAGAATTCCTCAACGATAAGATATATTCTCGTATCCCCGAGAGAGACTAATTCTTTCATTGCTTAATTTTATCCGATTATGCTTCAGGGAAAAAGGATCATCCTGGGTATAAGTGGCGGTATTGCTGCTTATAAAAGCCTTATTCTGATACGCCTTTTGAAAAAAGCCGGTGCAGAAGTAAGGGTGGTAACTACAGAAAATGCACTATGGTTTGTTACCAGGGTAAGCCTTGAATCTCTTTCTCAAAACAAAATTTACGATAAGGTTTTCGGACCCGAAAACGACTATACCACCGAACACATCAGTCTTACCGATTGGGGCGATTGTTTTATTGTTGCTCCTGCTACAGCCAATATTATGGCTAAATTGGCCAATGGTATTGCGGATGATGCCCTTTCTACTTCTTTGCTGGCTTTTGATAAGAAAACCTTTATAGCTCCGGCCATGAACTGTAAGATGTATGAGCATTTTTCTTTTCAACGCAATCTTTTTTGGCTCAAAGAAAATGGGATAGATATCATCGAACCCGCCGAGGGGTTTCTTGCCTGTGGATATGAGGGCAAGGGGCGGATGGAAGAACCCCAGGCAATATTTTCCAGGATCAATAGTTATTTTCAACAAAAAGCAGACCTTTCGGGGAAGAAAATACTGGTTACTGCAGGCCCTACATATGAAACCATTGACCCTGTTCGGTTTATAGGAAACCATTCTTCCGGAAAGATGGGCTTTGCCATTGCCGCAGAACTTGCTGAGCGGGGAGCCGAGATAACTCTGTTGGCTGGCCCTGTTAATCTGCCAACTCCCACCGGCAATATCAAAAGAATTGATGTTACCACTGCCGAAGAAATGTATCAAGCTGCCCTGTTGGAATTTCCTTCTTCTCATGCTGCGGTGCTCACGGCAGCGGTTGCTGATTTCAGACCAGCCGAGATACAAACCCAAAAAATAAAAAAGTCAGATTTGGCTACTACCTTAACCATGGTCCCTAATCCTGATATTCTGGCTAGCCTGGGCAAGATAAAAAAGGATAATCAGATATTGGTGGGCTTTGCCCTGGAAACAGAGAATGAGCTTGACAATGCCAGGAAAAAACTAACTGCAAAAAATCTTGACTTTATTGTGCTTAATTCTCTCAGGGATGAGAGTGCAGGTTTTGGCGGAGATTCCAATAAAGTGACCCTCATAGACAATAAAAAACAGGTTTTACGGTTTGACTTAAAGAGCAAAAAAGAGGTGGCCTCTGATATTGTAAATGTTCTGGTCGGTTTGCTGTAACTTTTATTCTTTCTTGAAAACAAATTGCTTCTGCAATTCTGTATACTTTTTTTTATTATGAAAAGATTTATTTTAGCCCTTTCTATTGTGCTTTCAATTGCTTTCTCCGGTAGGAGCCAGGAGTTACAATGTATGATCCAAATCAGCTCACCGGGTATGTCTGAAACGGATCGTGAAATTTTGCAAACACTGCAGACTTCCATCTATGAATTTATAAATCAACGCAATTGGACAGAGTACCAGTATAAAACGGAGGAAAGAATAGAAGCCAGTATTCTTATCACTGTAAATGAGAAAATAGGCAGTGATGAGTATCGCGGAACCATACAGGTTCAGTCGCGCCGACCTGTTTTTGAAACCTCCTATAGTAGTCCGGTTATTAATCATAACGACAGAGATTTATCTTTTCGGTATGTTGAAAATCAACCCCTTGAATATGCAGAAAACACCTTTACCAGCAATCTTACTTCCGTGTTGGCCTTTTATGCTTACCTGATTATTGGTTTCGACTTTGATACCTTTACGCCCATGGGAGGTACCCCTTATTTTGAAAAGGCCCAGTCCATTGTAAACCTTGCACAGAATGCCACTGAAAGAGGCTGGAAATCTTTTGAAGGACAAAGAAACCGCTACTGGTTGATGGAGAATATATTCAATAGCCAATATTCCAACATCCGTCAGGCGTTGTACTCTTATCACCGCCTGGGATTTGACCGCATGACCGATAACATGGATATGGCACGCGCAGAAGTAGCCAATGCCATTGAACTACTTCAACGCACCCACCGACAAAGGCCCGGCAGTTACCTAATGTCTATTGTCTTGACTACCAAAGGTGATGAACTGGTGAGTTTGTTCTCTGAAGCCCCTGCTATGGAGAAAACCCAGGTGGTTCAGGTCTTAAGTGAAATAGATCCAGCCAATAGCGCTAAATATCGCCGCATTACCCAGCCGGCCCGTCAATAGTTAACCATAGAGCAAACTCTGTTTTAAACATCTTTTTAGGTTTTCATTTTTCCTCTCCTTCATGTTGCAAAGTTTCTTAACTTTGTGCCCTTGCTTTAAAAATAGCCTTGGTTCTTATGCTAAATAGTCTTTTGATTGAAAACTATGCCCTGATTGAAAAACTGGACATCAGCTTCGATGATGGGCTTACTATCATTACGGGAGAAACTGGTGCCGGAAAATCAATCTTATTAGGTGCCCTGGGGCTAATTCTGGGGCAAAGAGCCGATTCGCGCATACTCCACAATAAAGACGCTAAATGCATCATAGAAGGGGTCTTTTCAGTTAATGGCTTACAGATGGAATCGCTTTTTCAGGAAAACGACCTGGATTATGAAGAAACCACCATTCTAAGACGCGAAATTACCATCCAGGGCAAATCAAGAGCCTTTATAAACGATACACCCGTAAATCTCCATGTTATCAGGCTCTTTGCCGAAAGGCTCATTGATATACACTCCCAACATCAAAGCCTCCTATTTGCCAATTCTGCTTTCCGTTACAACTTGTTGGATGCCTATGCCGGTATTATGCCTAAAGTAGCCGATTACCGGCAACAATATACTTCCTTGCAAAATGAGTTTAAAACCCTGGCTGAATTAAAGGAAAATGAGAAGAAAACCCGCGCTGAACTCGATTTTCTGCTCTTTCAGCATGATGAACTATTCAAGGCAGCACTCATACCTGATGAATGGGATGAGATAAGCACCGAACTGGAGATCCTAAATAATGTTGGTGAAATAAAATTTAACCTTGAGAAGGTAGATTATCTTTTACAAAACCAACCCGAGAATATTCTCTCATCGCTCAACGAAATTATCTCCCTCTTTAAACCCATCTCAGGATATAATACATCCTATCAGGAGATATTGGAGCGTTTGCAATCGTCGGAAATAGAGCTTAAAGATATTGCGTCTGAACTGGTCGGTATGCAAGAGGATGTTGCCGATGATCCCGCCAGGGCTTCGGTTTTACAGCAACGATCTGATCTGTTGCAGAGGTTAATGCACAAACACAATGCACGCGATGTGGACGAACTCATGGCCATCAGGGATGAATATGCCGGCAAAATTGAAGGGTTTGAATCCCTGGAACAGGAGATCAGTAAGTTAAATACATATTGCCTGGAAAGTGAAGAAAAACTAACACAAACCGCCAACGAGATATCCGGTTTACGACACCAATTTATTCCTGCGCTTGAAAATGAAATCATCGGGATACTTAAAGAGTTAGGTATGCCCAACGGACAGTTTCGCGTGAATTTATCGCAACTACAACAACTGCATCCCTATGGGATAGACCAGCTGGATTTCTTGTTCTCTGCAAATTTAGGAGCTCAGCCGCAGGAATTGGCCAAAGTGGCCTCAGGAGGGGAGCTCTCCCGACTCATGCTGGCAGTAAAATCTGTTATTTCAATGAAAAACTTTCTGCCTACCATTATCTTTGACGAAATTGACAGTGGGGTATCGGGAGAGATAGGCTTTAAAATGGGTAATATATTATCCAGGATAGCCGACAATATGCAGGTTATCTCGGTCACTCATCTTCCTCAGGTGGCTGCTAAAGGCAAAAAGCACTTTGTAGTGTATAAAAGTATTGAAAATAAAACCACAAAAACCTTTGTGAAAGAAGTTCGCGCCAATGAAAGGGTGCTGGAACTGGCCCAGATGCTGGGAGGCGAAAATCCCGGCCCGGCCCTGCTGCAGGCAGCCGAAGAATTATTTGTAAAACAGAATGTAAATAAAAATTGAATATAATGAATCACAAACTATTAGAAGGAAAAAGAGGTATCATATTCGGTGCTTTGGATGAAAACTCTATAGCCTGGAAGGTTGCTCAAAGAGCGAAAGAAGCAGGTGCAACTTTTACTCTTACCAATGCTCCTGTTGCCTTGCGCAAAGGAGACATCTTCCGCCTTGGGGAGCAGACAGGGGCTGAAGTTATTTCTGCCGATGTTACACAAGTTGATGATCTTGAGAATCTTTTCCAGGAAAGCATGAAAATCCTGGGAGGTAAAATTGATTTTATCCTGCATTCCGTTGGTATGTCTCCTAATGTGAGAAAAGGACTGCACTATACCGAGCTCGATTATAATTATCTTAACAAAACCCTGGATGTTTCTGCCATTTCACTGCATAAAGTATTGCAAACGGCCTATCAGCTTGATGCCATAAATGAGTGGGGTAGTGTGGTGGCTCTGAGTTATATTGCCGCACAAAGAACCTATTCTTCATACAGCGACATGGCTCAGGCAAAAGCAATGCTCGAATCCATTGCCAGAAGCTTTGGTTATCATTACGGTAAAAAACGTCGCGTAAGGGTGAATACCGTATCTCAGTCGCCTACCATTACTACTGCAGGGCAGGGCGTAAAGGGTTTTAATGCATTTTATTCTTATGCCAACTGCATGTCCCCTTTGGGCAATGCTTCATCAGATGATTGTGCCACCTATTGTATCTCTCTGTTTTCCGATTATACCAAAATGGTGACTATGCAAAACCTCTTTCACGACGGAGGGTATTCATCTATGGGTATCAGCGACCAGCTAATCAACGACTGCTTTGTATGTCAGGGCGATTGTGATGATAAAAACAAGGAGTTCAAATAAATCATTTATCATAATATGGCAACCAACTGCAATTTTTTTGCGGGGAAGTTGTATTATAGCATTATTTATAAGATCAACTAATTATAAAAGAAAACCCCTAATTCATGAGTTTTAGAATTGTTGTTTTAGCCAAGCAAGTACCTGATACCCGCAATGTAGGTAAAGATGCCATGAAGGCCGATGGTACCGTAAACCGAAGTGCACTGCCCGCTATCTTCAACCCTGAGGATTTGCATGCCCTTGAGCAGGCATTACGGATTAAAGACAGAATGGAAGATGCTGAAGTTATCATCCTCACCATGGGGCCGCCAAGAGCTGCCGAAATAATCCGCGAAGCACTTTACAGGGGTGCTACTTCAGGGTACCTTATTACAGACAGAAAATTTGCAGGTTCTGATACTCTGGCTACCTCCTATGCCATTAGTCTTGCTGTAAAAAAGCTAAAACCCAATGTGGTGGTAGCCGGACGACAGGCTATTGACGGGGACACCGCCCAAGTGGGTCCTCAGGTCGCTGAAAAACTTAATATGGCTCAGGTAACCTATTGTGAAGATGTTCTGGAAGTAAGCCCAGAGGAACTTATCATTAAACGACGTCTGGAAAGAGGGGTGGAAGTGGTGAAAAGTAAAACCCCTGTCTTGATAACCGTGCATAGCTCAGCTCCTGCATGCCGTCCCCGCAATGCCAAATTACTGATGAAATTTAAGCATTCACGCACTGTTTCTGAATTGGTTGAAGAAACCAAAGACTACACCGAGATGATGACTAACAAACCCTACCTGCGTATCGAAGAGTGGAGCGTGGCTGATCTTGATGCCGATGTGCAATACCTGGGTTTATCGGGCTCACCTACCAAAGTGAAAAAAATCGAGAACGTAGTTTTGGCCAAAAAAGATTCTGTTCATCTTACCGCTGTTGATAAGGATATCGACTATTTGATGAAAGAACTTATTGATAGTCACGTAATCGGCTAAAGAAAAAAATCATACACGAAAACTTTACATACAGTGAATAATATATTTGTTTATTGCGAAATAGAAGATGGTAATGTAGCCGAAGTAAGTCTGGAGCTCCTTACCAAAGGACGTAAACTTGCCAATGAGATTGATCGTAAACTGGAAGCCATTGTAATTGGCCATAACCTCAATGGTATCGAAAAAAGTATTTTCCCCTACGGTGTAGATGTAGTTCATATTGCCGATAACTCCAGGTTATATCCATACCTTACTCTTCCTCATACCGAAATCGTTGTCAACCTCTTCAATCAAGAGGCCCCTGAAATTGCACTCTTTGGTGCCACCTCTGTGGGGCGCGATCTTGCTCCGCGTGTTGCCTCCGCCCTCAAATGTGGCCTCACCGCCGACTGCACCAGTCTAATGTTTGGCGACCATACCGAAAACAAAACAGGGAAAGAATACAAAAACCTTCTATACCAGATCCGTCCTGCTTTTGGTGGAAACATTATCGCCACTATCATCAATCCCGACACACGCCCGCAAATGGCTACCGTGAGAGAAGGCGTTATGAAAAAAGAAGTATTCAACACCAATTTCAAAGGGGAGGTAAACTATGTTAATGTAGATACCATCATCAATGAAAGCCATATGGCGGTTGAAATTATTGAAAGGCATATCGAAAAACAAAAAATCAACATCAAGGGATCACAGATCATCATTTCCGGTGGTTATGGTGTCGGATCAAAAGATACGTTTGACCTTCTATTTGAACTCGCTGAGCTTATTGGAGGTGAAGTAGGTGCATCCCGGGCAGCCGTTGATGCCGGTTTCGTTGATCATGCACGTCAGGTTGGGCAAACAGGTATTACGGTTAGACCAAAACTTTACATTGCCTGTGGCATTTCGGGTGCTGTGCAGCACACCGCTGGTATGAATGAGTCTGTCAAGATTATTTCTATCAACAATGATCCCAAAGCACCCATCAATCAAATTGCCGACTATACCGTCATTGGCAACGTAGAAGATGTCATTCCGAAAATGATTAAATTTTATAAGAAAAATACCAAATAATACTGGTGTAATGGCCTTATGTAATAAGGGATTCAATTATTTAAACAAAACCAACAATGGATAATTTTTATATCGATAACCCCAGTTTAAAATTTCATCTCCGCCATCCTTTACTCGAAAAAATCGTCAGACTTAAAGAAAATGATTTTGCCGAAAAGGATCAATACGATTATGCTTTTCAGGATTTTGAGGATGCTGTTGATTCCTATGATAAAGTGCTGGAAATAGTAGGCGAGATCTGTGGCGAAACCATAGCTCCCAATGCCGAATCGGTAGACCATGAAGGACCTACCCTCGAAAATAATCAGGTAGTGTATGCCCGTGGTACACGCGAAAATCATGATACACTCACCGAAGCTGGCCTCATTGGTATGTCTTTGCCCCGCGAATATGGCGGACTTAATTTCCCGATGGTGCCTTATGTTATGGCAGCTGAACTCGTATCGCGTGCCGATGCGGGCTTTGCCAATATCTGGGGACTGCAGGATTGCGCTGAAACCCTTCACGAATTTGCCAGCGAGGAAATCAAAAAAGAATTCCTGCCCCGTTTCAACAAGGGCGCCACAGCAGCTATGGATCTTACCGAACCCGATGCCGGTTCTGACCTGCAGGCCGTACAGCTCAAAGCTACCTTTGATGAAAACCGGCAACAATGGGTTCTCAACGGCGTAAAGAGGTTTATTACCAATGGTGATGCCGATATCAGCCTTGTATTGGCCCGTACTGAAGAAGGTACTACCGACGGGCGCGGTCTTTCTCTGTTTGTTTATGATCGTAAACATGGTGCTCTTTCTATCCGACGCATCGAAAATAAACTCGGCATCAAAGGTTCACCCACCTGCGAGCTGGTATTCAAGGATGCCCCTGCTCAACTGGTTGGCGATCGCAAGCTGGGTCTGATTAAGTATGTAATGTCGTTGATGAATTCCGCCCGCCTGGGGGTTGGTGCTCAATCGGTAGGTATTGCCGAGGCAGCCTATCGCGAAGCCTTAAAGTATGCCTTCGAAAGAGAACAGTTTGGAAAACCAATCATCAAATATCCTGCTGTATACGAAATGCTTTCTGTGATGCGCGCCAAAATTGATGCCAGCCGTTCTTTGTTATACGAAACTGCCCGTTATGTGGATGTGTATAAAGCCTATGGTTTTATTCAGGAAACCCGTAAACTATCTCCCGAGGAAAGAAACGACGCCAAACATCATACCCGTGTTGCCGATGCCCTTACTCCACTGCTCAAGCTTTTTGCCAGTGAATATTGCAACGAGATCGCTTCTGATGCATTGCAAATTCATGGCGGAACTGGGTATATGAAGGATTTTCCCGTTGAAAGACTTTTTCGCGATGCCCGTATTACCAATATTTATGAAGGAACTTCTCAGCTGCAGGTTGTGGCCGCCATTAGAGCCGTCAGTAACGGCGCTTATCTTAAGCTTATCAGAGAATACGAACAAAATCATGTAAAACCCGAATATGACTACCTCAGAAGTATTCTTATCGAGCTTACCGATGATTTTGAAAGTCTGAGCAAAACTGTTCTGGAAGCTAAGAATGGCGAATTGCTTGATTTCCATGCACGGCGATTGGTAGAAATAGCCGGATACATCATTATGAGTTACCTCATGCTTCAGGATACTCATAAGGACCAAAGTTTTCGTAAGTCTGCAGAAATATTTATCCGAAAAGCAAAAACAGAGTGTGCTTCAAGAGCTGATTTTGTTAAAGCATTTGAAGAACCAAACCTGGGTACTTATAAAATTTCCTGGGAATAGGACGTACATTTTATTGTGAAATAAAAAAAAGCTGTCTCATATTTGGGACAGCCTTTTTTTTGACTTATGAGAGCCAGTTAAAGAAGCTCTAAGGATCAATGAAAGTACCAGGCCAACTTTCTTAGAGAAAAGATAAGAACTAAGAAAGAGAGATTATAACCAATTGACTGCATACTTTCAAGTACGTATTTAAACCGTATTTAAACCGTATTTTTACGGTTTAAATACGGTTTAAATACGGACTTGGTCATGAATTGATCTTGGTTAAAAGTGAGACGTTTAATGTCAATTGGCCGATTTTGATTTGTTTTGAAGAAACTACCCGAAGAAGAAAATAATAGCATGTTGAATTATCCGACCAAATCATGATGTATTAACCTTATTTAGTCTTTTATATGGAGAGATGTTTGATTAATTCTCCTGTTTTGGTGCTACCTTTGCACAATGGTCGGGCATAAACCTTTCAGGGAATCACTGAACAATGCATAGATTGTATAACAAATACCGCGACAAATCTGCGGATTATATTGAAGATGAACAACAGAGGAATCAAAATTGGATTAGAAGAATTGCTCAACAGCATCACCCATGGCATAGGTATTTTACTTAGTATAGCCGGATTGGTGCTGTTGGTGGTTTTTGCAAGCATCAGGCCCTATGGTGATGTATGGAAAATTGTAAGCTTCTCCATTTATGGCTTTAGTCTTATCCTGATGTATACCTCATCTACATTATACCATAGCTATTCAAACAAGCGCATTAAAGAGTTTCTCAATTTATTTGATCATGCTGCGATCTTTGTACTTATTGCCGGTACTTATACTCCTTTTACTCTGGTATCGCTACGTGGCCCCTGGGGATGGTCTATATTTGGAGTAATATGGGGTTTGGCCATAGCAGGTGTTATTTTCAAACTTTTCTTTTACAGTGATAAATACCGAAAACTATCGGCCATTATTTATTTCCTGATGGGATGGATTATCCTTATTGCCATAAGGCCTCTCATTATGGAAGTTCCTCTGGGAGGCTTACTATGGTTGCTTGGGGGATGTATTTTTTATAGTTTAGGTATTCCCTTTTACTTGAAAAGAGAGAAAAAGTATTTTCATGTAATATGGCATCTTTTTGTATTAGCAGGGAGCATAACCCATTTTTTCTCTATTTTTTATTACGTGTTGCCTGACTAGAATGATACTTTTATTTCTTTTCGTTTGCTGGGTTTAAAGTTGTACTTTTGCAACTCTTTTCAAAGCCAATATTTTTTGTCCAATAATTTCTCCAATATTTTATGATTACAGTTTCTAACCTGGGTATTCAATTCGGGAAGCGTGTTTTATTTCAGGATGTTAACCTAAAGTTTACCCCAGGCAATTGCTATGGTATAATAGGTGCCAATGGTGCCGGAAAATCAACCTTTTTGAAAATGCTTAGCGGCGAAATGGAGTATTCCAGGGGCAATGTAAGCATGGGATCGGGAGAACGCATGTCGGTACTGCGCCAGAATCATTCCCAATACAACGATTGTACTGTGCTTAACACCGTACTTATGGGCCATGAGTTGCTTTGGTCGGTAATGTCTGAGAAAGATGCCATCTATGCCAAAACCGAGTTTACTGAAGCTGATGGTATGAGAGCTTCCGATCTGGAAGCACAGTTTGCCGATATGGATGGCTGGGATGCCGAAAGCAATGCTGCCAGTTTACTCAGCGGTTTGGGTATCAAAGAAGACCTTCACCAAAAACTGGTTAGTGAGCTCGAAGCCAAGGAAAAGGTAAAGGTATTGCTGGCTCAGGCACTTTTCGGAAAACCCGATAACCTGCTCCTTGATGAGCCTACCAACGACCTTGACTTGGACACAGTAAACTGGTTGGAGAATTATCTTGCCAATTTTGAAAATACCGTACTGGTCGTATCGCACGACCGCCATTTTCTTGATTCCATCTGTACACAAATAGTGGATATCGATTTTAATAAAATTCAGATGTTTTCGGGCAATTATACCTTCTGGTACGAATCAAGCCAACTAGCCCTACGTCAGCAAACCATGCAAAACAAAAAGGCAGAAGACCGTAAGAAAGAATTGCAGGAGTTTATTGCCCGATTTAGTGCCAATGCTTCAAAATCGAAACAAACCACCAGTCGAAAGAAAATGATTGAGAAGCTTAATATTGAAGAAATTAAGCCATCTACCCGCAAATACCCCGGAATTATTTTTACCCCTGAGCGCGAACCCGGTAATCATATACTCGAAGTAAATGGCCTGAGTAAAACACTTAACGGAAGCGTTCTGTTTAACAGCCTTAGTTTTGTAATGCAGAAAGATGATAAGATTGTTTTCCTATCACGAGACTCCCGCGCGATGACCACTCTTTTTGAGATTCTCAAAGGACATGATACAGCAGATAAAGGAGATTTTACCTGGGGGCAAACCATACTTAAAGCATACCTGCCCCTGGAGTATGATCATCTTTTCGAAAAAGATCATACGCTGGTCGATTGGCTGGCACAATATTCAGAAGATACTACAGAATTATTCCTAAGAGGGTTCCTGGGCAAGATGTTGTTTTCGGGAGAAGAAATTTATAAAAAAACCAAAGTTCTTTCGGGGGGCGAAAAAGTACGATGCATGATTGCCCGTATGATGATCCGAAATGCCAATGTCATGCTGCTTGATACACCCACCAACCATCTTGACCTTGAATCCATCCAGGCTTTCAACAATACCCTTGTTAAGTTTAAAGGCAACATTCTCATGTCTTCGCACGACCAGAAGTTTATTCAAACCGTGTGCAACCGCATCATCGAAATCGGACCTAATGGGATGATTGATAAACAAATGGATTATGACGAGTATATATCTGATGACCGCCTAAAAGAGCAAAGGAAACTTTTATACAACAATTAACGTTTAACACTGCAATTAGGTTTTTTAGATTTAAAGCAACTGAAGATTTAAACCGGTAAGTTTACAGTTAATTGAAGATATGGACAACCAGATATTGTATTTCGTAGGATTTCTCCTTGCCTATGTATGTGTAATCCTGATCATGGAGTTGCTGCATCGCAAATGGGGGATAAAAGCTGAATATACCCGAAAGATTGCGCACGCCGGTGCTACACTCTCAAGTCTTTTGTTTCTGTTGGTTTTTGATTCGTGGTGGTATGTGCTGGCACTGGGAGCCATATTTTTTGTTGTATTTTTTATCGGACGACAATACAAGATTTTTAAATCACTTGATTCAGTAAGCCGCAAAACATCAGGCACTTATCTCTTGCCTCTTGCGGTTTTCCTTGTTTTCTTCATTGCTAAGCAAGCGAATAATCAGATGTTTTTTATTCTTCCTATACTTATTGTCGGTATTAGCGATCCACTTGCCGGATTCTTTGGGAGTACCTATGAACATAAAACCAGTAAAATCAAATTCTTCAAGTGGAACTTTGAGAAAACCTTTCTCGGATCATTGGTGTTCCTGACATCTTCTTCTTTGATTTCTTTAAGCGTATTGTCGCATTATGGTTTCTCCGGTAATGAATTGTTGCTGATGACCCTTTGGGTGACACTTATCGCTACAACAACCGAAATGCTTAGCGAGCATGGGTTTGATAACATCACGGTTCCTATGGCTGTGGTTGCTTTGTTATATTTCATTTAAATTATTCGTTCTGGACAGCCGTATGGAGATATTAAATCTCTTTCCCACTAAATAGACACACACCGACGTCATGTCAGGCAAAGAAAGATGTCTTTTTCTTATACCCGGATATACATAAATATTACATCAATATGGATAAAGCTATCTTATTTTTGACTGTAGCCTTTGTTTTACTATTCTTCAGCGCCTGCGCGAATTTAAGGCAAGGGAATAAAAACCGTCTGCCCCAACCTGAAAAAGTAATATTTGAATGCCAGGGAGAGATTTATTTTTCTGATGATACTCATATTCGTGCTATGGGTAGTGGAGCCAGCCGCAATGAATCTGCTGCATCGCGAATGGCAAACCTTGATGCCAATGCCAATCTGGCTAAAGCTGTCGAGGATTACCTGAACAAAATTGCAGCATACCAGGACAATCGCCGCATGAAAGAAGGTTCACCTGAGATAGAATGGGATGGTGAATCCTTTTCCCGTGAGGAGTTAAACCGATCTCTTTCCAACGTATCTACTCCCTGTTCACAAACCCTCTTTGCCAATGAGATGTATACCTCCATTAGTATAGTTGAAATCCCCATTGAGCAAATCCTGAAGGATTAAACGTCACAGCTCGCCGGAAAGTGAAACCATTCAATTTTTCTGGAATACCCAACTATAGTATTATAACAAAAATCTGTTATTTTTATAAAGGTCTGCTTCGGTTAATTAAGAAGCACAATCCTTTTGGTATCATAGAAATCCCCTACAGTCATTCGGTAGAAGTATAAGCCCGGTTCAAGCATTTCCAGGTTTAATTCCAGGGTATGGGTGCCACTGTTATAGGAGCCTTTGACAAGGGTAAGTCTTTTTTTTCCGATGGCATCAAAAAGAGAAATTTCCAGATGTGCTCTGTGGGGCAATGCAAAAGATATGCTTGTACTTCCCTGCGTTGGGTTGGGATAATTCTGAAACAATATGGGGCTATTTGATTTCTTTATTACATTGCCAGCGTTAAGCACCAGATTGTTGATACGGATATCATCCAGTCGCAGCATATCCCGTCGGCCATGGTCCAGAGGCAAAAACTCTCCGGTAAAGTAGTATTTCCATCGCAATTGAACGTACTCCTGGTTGGTAGCATCTTCAGGCAATAGCAAAGGACCGAAGGTTTGCTCATGACCTGCAATCTCTGATCTCTTGTATTCAATAATATTTCCGTTTTCATCCCTGAAATCTTTAAAAACACCCTCAGGACCTATCTTATATTGCAATCTGATGGCATATACCCTGGCATTAGGTGTTATAGTACCCCCAGTCCACTCGAGGGTAATATCTCTGGCTTCCACTCCCCGGGTATCAATGGCTAATACAGCGGCTCCCAAATCGCGCCCCCTGCCCGTATTGATGAATGATATACCTTCTTCTCCAAGTCCGTTGATGCGTGTACGGTTGCTAAGTTTGTAGGGGTATCCGGCGAAGGTTTCATCATCTGCATGGTATTCATTAAGAGGAACATGGTATCGATGCGTCATATCATCCGATAACAAAGGGTCGTGGGTGGAGCTTTGCAGAAACAGCATGTGAGGCGGAAAGGAATCTTCGGGTTGATACTCATCCCAATAGGTAAACGTATAATGACCTTTGGTTAAATCAAAGGCCGGAGGATTGAGTTCATCGCCGGCAAAATCCGGATTCACCTCAAAATGAGCCCTCAGAGAAATATTATTTCCAGGATTCAGTAAAAGGGTTTCATCAGAAGAAGTGTTGGTTCCACTCCAATGGGTAAATCGATAACCAGGATTGGGCAGAGCCTGTATCTCAACAGGAATTCCCTTGAAATAGATGCCTGTCCAGGGAAATGCTGTAATGGATTTAATTGTATTGATCCTCACACTTCCCATCTGCTGTTCATTTACCGACAAGCTTACATCATACTGACCGGCAAGAGAAAAGAAGCTTTGAATATGCTGACGCTGATAGTTGGTTCTTTGCATGGCAAAGGTGCGCATGCGATTAACATTATCCATCCACTCGTTCATATTTACCGGGCGGCGCCACCGATCAATATGTTCCTGCATTTCAGGTTGAAGCTTATCTTGAATAGAGTCGATCACCGCTACCACATTTTCATCTTTCATTGTCGTATTGAGCAAATCGGCAAAACGATTGATGAAGCTATTCTTAAATTCAGTATTGGTAAGGAGTTTTCTCAGCAGAAAAGTAGACCAT
>JBEPXC010000052.1:0-18373 GCA_041642035.1 Sphingobacteriia bacterium | reverse complement strand
TGTTTCTTGATGCTGATGTGCATGTCAGAAAAGGTTTAATTAGAAATGCTGTTGTCGGAGCGAGGCGGCATCATCTTGATCTTCTTTCCATTTTTCCAGTACAGCAAATGAATACCTTGGCCGAAAGGATTGTGGTGCCGCTTATGAATTGGATCTTGGTGAGTTTATTGCCTCTGGGGCTCGTGCGGGCAACTTCACTGCCTTCGCTTGCTGCTGCCAATGGTCAGTTTATGTTCTTTCGTGCCGAAACGTACCGAAAGGAACTTTTTCATAAAACCCTTAAAGAGTCAACTGTAGAGGATATTGCTATATCGAGGTATATGAAGCAAATGGGATATAAGGTGCAAACACTTTTGGGTAACCGGCAAATTCAATGTCGTATGTACCGATCCTGGCCCGAAGCAGTAAATGGTTTTTCCCGAAGCTTGTTTCATTTTTTCGGCGGAAGTAAACTATTAGCGTTCTTTTTTGCCTTGATAACAACTTTCGGTTTTCTGGCAGTCATTTTTTATCTGCCTCCCTTATATATCCTGATATATTTTCTTGTAGTTATTTTGCAGAGAATTTTGATTTCAATATGGAGCAGGCAAAACATATTTTATAATTTCTTGTTATCTCCATTGCAGCAAGTCAGTTTGCTATATATATTGGTATATGCAACTTTACTGCAATACAAGAAAGCCACCCGATGGAAAGGGAGGTTGATTAATGATTGATATAATTCTTTCATGTACAGTGTGACTCAGCTTTACCAGATATTCCAACTGACCATTTTTAATCCATATTAATCTGATGTACCCTAAATTTACAGCAATCATTGTGGCATTTGTTCTATCCGTGGGTATCCATTTATTTGGCCATTCGCAGGATAAACTGAACCGTTTGCGCAATCAGATATATACCAGTTTTGTTAAAGGAGATGTGGTTCTGTGGGAAAAAACCATAATTGAGTATGAACAATATTACTCATCTGCGACAACTTCAGATGTATTATACGATCTGTTGCTTGCCCGTTATGGGTTTATAGCCTTTTCGATGGAGAATGAGCCATCAATGGCAAAGGATCAGCTCTCAAAGGCGGAGTCTGAACTTGAAAAATTATTCTCCTATCCCGTTTATTTATCGCATGCTTACGCTATGCAGGGTGCGTTTCTGGGTTTTAGAATTTCATTACGGCCCATCTCGGCCATCTCACTGGGGCCCAAAAGCTACAAAGCCATAAACAAGGCTGTAGAAACCGACCCTGATAATCCTGTTGCCTGGATGGAAATGGGCAACTCGCGTTTTTATACCCCTTCAGCATTTGGGGGCAGCAAGCAGCAAGCACTGGAGTATTACCAGAAATCGGTACGTCTTTTTGAACAAAACATGAAGCCCAATCAAAAATGGCTTTACCTGAACAGTTTAGTGGGTCTGGCAAAAAGCTATCAGCATACCGACAGGAAAACTTTTGCCATTGCCACCTACAAAAAAGCCCTCACCTTTGAACCGGAGTTCAAATGGGTGAGGGATGAGTTGTTGCCTGCATTGTTGCGCGAGTAATAAAGAGGAGTGTGCATTAGTACGGGCCTCTCCCTTAATCCTACCCTTTTGTTTTAATTAAACTAAAAACAACGGCTTATCTATAAAGCTTTCATAAACCGGGCGCAGTCTTTCTGTATTATAATGCTTTTCTATATCAACCAGTTTCTTTGTGCTGGTAACAATATCAACAGGCATATTGTCGTACCTGCCGTTTTTTAGGATAACCAGGCGGCCGTGAATGCCTTTTAAGACCAGGTCCAGTGCAAGGTTTCCATAAGCCATAGGAACAATCGAGTCAATGGCATCGGGGTCTCCTGAGCGCACCAGATAACCAAGATGTTGATTGATGGTATCTATTCTTTGGCCCTTATTGAATTTTGGAGAAAGATCTTTGATGGCCGCTGATACAGCATCTCCTATCCCACCTAATTTTGCATGTCCAAACATGTCTGTTTCGGCATCGGAGAACATCATGTCCACGCCTTCAAAGGCAGCTCCTTCAGAAACAAGCACTACAGAATACTGGCTTGGATTTTTTCTCCTGTCTTCTACCAACAATTCTGTGAGATGTTCAATCTTGAATTTATACTCAGGAATCACACATCGGTTGGATGCGCCTGCCATGGTGGGCAATAAGGCCGTATATCCTGCATAACGACCGAATACTTCCATGACCAGGATTCTTTCATGCGATCCGGCAGAAGTTCTTAGCAGATTGGTCATGTGAATGGTGCGGGTAACACAGGTACTGAAACCAATACAATAATCGGTGCCCGGCACATCATTATCCATCGTTTTGGGAATAGCGACTACTTTTACCCCTTCTTTGTACAAGCGAACGGAATAACTTAAAGTATCGTCACCTCCAATGGGAATAAGATAATCAATACCCATAAAGTCTATGTTTTTCAGAACCTCAGGGGTGAGGTCATTCATCTCCGTATTATACTTGTCTTTAAGATGCTCGGGTACATATTTGGCTGGTACATGACTAGGACGTGTACGTGAAGTATGCAGAAAAGTACCACCTGTTCGGCCGGCCCTGTTTACCAAATCTTCCGATAGCTCAATGAAGTTATGATTGTTGTCGTGTTTTTTATCGCGTATGATGTCAATCATTCCGCCCCATCCTCTGCGAATTCCGATTACACGGTAGCCTTCGCGAAGGGCTCTTATGGTAATAGCCCTGATGGCTGGATTTAGTCCGGGTACGTCTCCTCCTCCTGTTAGAATCCCAATGGTTCCTTTGATTTTCTTAGTGTTCATCTTTTTTCCAAACGTTAAAATGTGAATAAATAAAACGATGCTAAAAGCATACCTTCAGTGTGTCATGTTTTTGATGTTTTTAATCTGGTATGGTTTGATGTAAGTGGTAAAAATACAAAATTTCTGAGATTGGAAAAGTAAAACAAGTTTTTTTAAGCAAAAAGCCTGATAATCATAACCGTTTTTAATTTGTATCTTTGCACACTTTTTAAAATCAGAAAATACACCCTTTATGTCAAATATAGTAGCATTGGTTGGTCGGCCCAACGTAGGAAAATCAACCTTTTTTAATCGTCTGACCCAATCCCGCATGGCTATTGTGGATCCCACTTCGGGCGTTACCCGCGACAGGCATTATGGAAAATGTGACTGGAATGGTCTTGAGTTCTCGGTCATAGATACCGGAGGATATGTAATTGGCTCGGATGACTCCTTTGAAGAGGAGATTCGTAAGCAGGTTGAACTTGCCGTAGAAGAAGCATCGGTAATACTCTTTTTGGTAGATATTGTTGAAGGCGTGACGCCGTTGGATGAGGATGTGGCAGGAATGCTGCGTAAATCGGGTAAAAGAGTGTTGGTCGTTGCCAATAAAGCGGATAACCATGCCCGCTTGGGTGGATTATCGGAGTTCTACGGCATGGGGTTGGGCGATGTGTATGGTGTCTCATCCATAAACGGTAGTGGTACAGGTGACTTGTTGGACGAAGTGGTAGCCTCACTCGAGAAAATACCGGTTGAGGAAGTAGAGGATCTTCCCAAATTTGCCATTATCGGGCGGCCTAATGTGGGTAAATCATCCCTTATCAATGCCCTTATTGGTGAAGAACGTAATATTGTAACTCCTATTGCGGGAACAACCCGCGATACTATTTATACCCGCTACAAGAGCTTTGGTTTCGACTTCTTCCTGGTAGACACCGCAGGATTAAGGAAAAAAGGCAAAGTCCATGAAAATATCGAGTTTTACTCTGTAATGCGGTCCATCAGAGCTATTGAAAGTGCTGATGTTTGTTTACTGCTTATTGATGCAAAAGATGGTCTGGAAGCGCAGGATGTAAATATCTTTAGCCTGGCTACCCGCAACAATAAAGGCGTGGTAATACTGGTCAACAAATGGGATTTAATCGAGAAAGATCATAAAACGGTGGATACTTTCAAGGAGAAAATATTGCAGAAAATCGCACCCTTTACCGATGTGCCAATCATTTTCACCTCTGTAATCAACAAACAACGCATTATCAAGGCACTGGAAACTGCCGTTGAGGTGCAGCAAAACAGATTGCAAAAGATTCCCACCAGCAAGCTTAATGATGTGCTTCTGCCTATTATAGAAAATAATCCACCTCCAGCTGTTAAGGATAAGTATGTTAGAATCAAGTATGTTACTCAGCTTCCAACCTATTATCCTACTTTTGCTTTCTTTTGTAATCTTCCACAATATGTAAGAGAATCTTATGGTCGTTATCTCGAGAATCAGATCAGGAAACAATGGAATTTCAGTGGTGTTCCCATCAGAATATTCTTCAGAAAGAAGTAGCAAATTATTGAAAATGGATTAAAGCTGCACAGTCCACTTAGTGGGAATATTGTATGAGATACTTCTTCAGCTCCATCCAAATACAAATTTGATTCATGGACAAAACCGTTAGAATAGACAAGTGGCTTTGGGCGGTGCGTTTGTTTAAAACCCGCAGCCAGGCCACCGATGCTTGTCGTGCTGGTAAAATAAAGATCGAAAATGATTCAGTGAAACCTTCCCGGGAGGTAAAAACCGGGCAGGTAATTACGTTGCACCAGGGCATTGTCACTAAAACAGTAAAAGTAGTAGGCCTACTTGAGAAAAGAGTAGGAGCAAAGTTGGTCGCAGGTTTTATGGAAGACCTAACACCAGCGGAGGAGTACCATAAACTGGAACTCCTCCGTGATAATCCGCTTGCTCAGCGGAAGGGCCGCCCCACCAAGAAAGAACGGCGTGAAATGGATGATTGGTTTGGTGGCGATGAATCATCATCAGAAGAATAGTCTATTGTTCTCCTTTTCCAATGGCTCTCACTTTAAAACCAATCTTGCGTAGTTGTTCATGGTTAAGTAGATTCCTGCCATCAAATACGAATGCAGGCTTCTGCATGTTGTCATAGATCTTTTCCCAGTCAAGATCTTTAAACTCATCCCATTCGGTAATGATAGCAATGGCATGAGCATCTTTAGCCGCCTCATAAGGATCGGGATAAACGGTTAGCATCTGTTTGTTTTCGGCATCAGGGCGGGTTTGAAGATAATTCAGATCGGAATACATGCTTTTTGCCGGTACCTGTGGATCGTAAACGCCTACATGAGCCAGATCGCTCAACAGGTGATCGGCAACATAAATAGCTGCTGATTCACGGGTGTCATTGGTATCTTTCTTAAAGGCCCAGCCCAGCAGTGTAATTTTTTTACCCGAAACGGTATTGAATAAGGAGTGGATAATATTTTCGGCAAATCTTTTCTTCTGGTAATCATTCATAATGATAACCTGCTCCCAATATGCTGCTACCTCGGGTAAACCAAAGTACTCGCACAGATATACAAGATTTAGAATGTCCTTCTGAAAGCATGATCCCCCAAAGCCTACGGATGATTTAAGGAATTTTGGTCCGATACGGGTGTCGGTACCAATGGCATAAGCTACCTCGTCAACGTCAGCACCGGTAACCTCGCATAAGGCTGACAAGCTGTTTATCGATGAAATGCGTTGGGCCAGGAAAGCATTTGCGGTGAGCTTACTCAGCTCTGAGGACCATAATCGGGTTCTGATGATCTTGTCATCGGTAACCCAGTTGGCGTATACCGAAGCAAGGGCTTCTATAGCCTGCAGACCTTCTGGGGTTTGATCTCCTCCGATAAGTACGCGGTCGGGGGCATGTAAATCCTGCACTGCAGTACCTTCGGCCAAAAACTCCGGATTTGATAATACCTGAAATTTAACCCCATTGGATTGTTCGCCCAGAATAGCCTTGATAGATTGAGCCGTTCTTACGGGCAGCGTAGATTTCTCAACAACGATTTTATCAGATTTACTTATTCTTCCTATTTGACGTGCACTCAATTCTATGAATTTCAAATCGGCTGCCCTGCCTTTTCCCACACCATAGGTTTTGGTCGGTGTATTTACACTCATAAAGATCATCTCAGCTTCTTCGATAGCTTTGTCGATATCTGTGCTGAAAAACAGGTTTCTGCCCCGTGCTTCCTTTACTACCTCCAGCAATCCCGGCTCATAAATAGGCAGGATATCCGTTTGCCATGCTGCGATGCGGTCGGGATTGATATCTACCACTGTTACTTTGATATGAGGGCATTTCTGGGCTATTACCGCCATGGTTGGACCCCCAACATAACCTGCCCCAATGCAACAAATATTCGTTATTTTCGTCATAGGATATTAGTATTTTGTATTTTAAAAGTGTAAAAAGGGAATTTGTCTGTTTTTATATAAATATCGGCTTGTATAATTGTCTGTTTATAGCATCATTGCTATATTTCAATTGTTCGTTAAAGTTACAAAAATGATGAAAGCGGAACTATGTTTTTTTTTACATGTCCCGCTTTTATTGTTTTTTATACTCTTGCTACCCGATATTACTGAGCTTTATGCATTTCAGCGAAATACTTGTAGAAATAGGGTATGGTTTCTATTCCTTTCCTGAATTGCTCTAAAGAGTAATTTTCATTGGGTGAGTGAATGGCGTCAGAATCCAGACCAAAACCCATCAGAATGGATTTTAATCCCAACACTTTTTCGAATAATGAAATAATTGGAATGCTTCCGCCACTTCGAACAGGAATGGGTTTTATTCCATAAGTGGCTTCATATGCTTTACTTGCCGCCTGATAAGCGAGGGTGTCGGTGGGGGAGACATACCCTTCGCCTCCATGAAGAAATTCCACCTTTACACCAACCGTATCGGGGGCGATGGATTCGAAATATTTTTTGAATAGCTGCTCAATCTTTTTGGAATCCTGATGTGGTACCAAACGCATACTGATTTTTGCTGAAGCTTTGGAGGGTAGAATGGTCTTAGCCCCTTTTTCTGTATATCCACCCCAAATACCATTGACATCCAGACTGGGTCTTATTCCTGTGCGCTCCGTGGTGGAATATCCCTTTTCTCCTGCTACATTTTTTATATTTATGCCTTTTTTGAAAGATTCCTCATCAAAAGGAGCCTTAGCCATTTCCTGTCTTTCGGCAGTGCTAAGCTCCTCAACATCCTCATAAAAACCTGGTATGGTAATGTGATTGTCTTTATCCCTGAGTTTTGCGATCATTTCACAGAGCACATTCAGCGGATTGTCAACGGCACCACCATAGAGTCCGGAATGAAGATCATGACTGGGCCCTGTTACCTCTACTTCCATATAGGCCAATCCTCGCAGTCCTGTTGTAATACTTGGTGTATCAGGGCCGATCATGGATGTATCCGAAACCAGGATGATGTCTGCTTTAAGCTTCTCCAGGTTGTTTTTGCAGAAGTTCTCCAGACTGGGAGAGCCAACTTCTTCTTCCCCTTCAATCATAAACTTCACATTACAAGGCAGCTGATGGGTTTTAAGCAAGTATTCAAATGCTTTCATATGCATAAACAATTGTCCTTTGTCGTCATTGGCGCCCCGGGCAAATATCTTTCCATCGCGAACTTCGGGTTCAAAAGGTGGGCTTTTCCATAAATCGAGTGGCTCGGCTGGTTGTACGTCATAATGGCCATAAACCAGGACGGTAGGCAAAGAGGGATCTATGATTTTTTTCCCAAAAACGACAGGATGACCTTCTGTTTTTAGTACTTCTGCTTCATCAGCTCCATCAGACAAGAGTTTTTCCTTTATCCATTCGGCAGCTCTGAACATATCCTCTTTATGGGAGTCTTTAGAGCTCACCGATGGAATTCTTATCAGCTCAAATAGTTCTTCCAGAAACCGATTCTGATTCTGATCTATATAATCCTTTAGCTTGTTCATAATAAATTTATTAAATTGTGTATATTGATAAAAAGAGTGAAAAATAAAAACAGGAATATTGGGTGAGGATATAATATTTTGATAAAAAATCGCTATGTTTACACACTATAACAGCAAACCTACATATTTTTTTACAAATAACAGATAAACTCCTTTGAAAAAGTTTATACAGTTTGTATTTTGTTTTCTGTCATAAATATGATTAGTCCGCTGTTACGAGTACCTGGTCAATCGTAAGGAAAATTAAAAGGTAAGGGTATGTATAAACGATTATTGGATAGCATCAGCAGACCCATCACACTCCTGGTCTTGTTGTATGTTTTGGTAGGTAGTGCCTGGATACTGTTTTCCGATAAGATTGTATTTACTCTGTTTTCTGATCCGGCTGTATTAACCAAGGTTCAGACTTATAAAGGATGGTTTTATGTATTGGGAAGTGGAGGATTGATGTATTTTTTACTTTCTTTACTGGTAAAGGACATTAAGAATAAAGAAAGGGATCTTCGTGATACAGAGCATTTACAACAAGATTTTCTCAATAAACACTATCAGCCCTTGTGGAAGTCGGACAGCCAGGGCAACTGTATCTTTAGCAATGAAAAGTGGTTGCATTATACGGGTGAGCCAGTCCCGGGCAATGTTCCTTTTGCCTGGCTGGAAGGCGTGCACCCTGATGATAAGCCCTCCTGTATTGATAAATTTACCTATGGATTTATAGGAAAGAAAGGGTTTGAACTTGAATACCGTATGCTGGTTCGCCAAAACGAATATCATTATGTGCTGAACACCTGTATTCCTTACTATAGCGCTAACGGACAATTCCAGGGTTTTTTTGGATACTATTCTGACATTCAGGAGAAAAAGCAACTTGAGGAAAAATACAGAGATAGCTCACGCAGATATGGTTATCTCTTTGCCAATAACCCCAGTGCAATGCTTGTGTACGACAGGCACGATTTTCGTATTCTCGAAGCCAATAAGGCAGCCCTTGAACTATATGGATATACTGATAAGGAAATGTTATCGATGAGTATCACGGATTTGCGTCCTGCCTCTGAAATGCCCGCTTTTATGGAGCAGGTTTCTACTGAGTTGCCCGAATTTCATCGCAGCAGTGGATGGATACATAAAAGAAAGGATGGTAAGTTGTTTAAGGCGGAGATATCGGCACATTCCCTTCCCGTAAATGGCAATCGCGATATGCGATTGGTGCTTATACGTGATATCTCAGCCCACATAAAGGCATTCCGTTCGGCCCGCGAAGGTGACAGGCGTTTTAAAGCCATCTTTGAACATAGTCCCCAGGGTGCCCTCATCTGTAATGATGATATGAAGATCAGTGACATCAACTCTGCTGCCTGCCATATTCTGGATATCGATAGGGATGCTGCCTTGAATCTGTCTCTAAAGGATTTCATGAATATGAATTTCGATCCTGCTGCCGATGATTATATTGAAAAAATGGGTCATGGCATTCCTTTAATTGGTGAAGTGTATATGGTGCGCTCCTCAGGTGTTGTTTTTCGTTCCAGTTTTTACTCCATCCGCTTTATGGAAAATGGCATACCCAAGTTGTATTTCACTTTTAATGATGTCGACGAAAAACATAAGATGCAAACAGCACTGCAGGAATCGGAAAGAATTAATGCCACACTGGTTGCCAACCTTCCGGGTATGGTCTACCGATGTGCATATGATGAGGCCTGGACAATGACCTATGTCAGTTTAGGTGTGAAGAAGCTTACCGGGTACAATTCATCTGAAATTCTGTACAACAGCGAGATCAGTTATGAGGAGATTATTCATCCGGAAGACCGCCATAAGGTCAGGCAACTGATGACCCGATGGGATAGAAAAAAATTAAAGTTCGATCTTCAATATCGAATCATCACCAAAGAGGGCAAAATAAAATGGGTATGGGAGTTGGCTCATGCTTTATTTGATGCCCATAGCAACATTGCATATCTGGAGGGATTTGTTATGGATATTACCAGAGAGCGCGAAGCGCAGCAGGAGGTTGAGTTTCAATCCATGTTTCTGGGGTTGATCATCGACAATATCCCATTCCCCCTCTTTTATAAGGACATTAACGGAGTGTACAACGGTTGTAACAAGATGTTCTGCGAATTCCTTGGACGAGAGAAAAATGAAATAGTAGGGCATACTGTCTTTGAGATCTTTGAACATGAGGAGGCACAGTTATTTTATGAAAAGGATCAAATCCTTTTGAAAGAAGGTGGCAGTCAGACCTACGAGACGGAAATAATGTTTCCCAATGGCCGTAAAATGGATGCTGTCTTTCATAAATCTGTTTTTTATAATCCACAACAGGAACCCCTGGGTATCATAGGTATTTACTTCGACATCACTCAAAGGGTGCAGGCCGAAAAGGTGATTAAAAAACAGCTGGAAGAACTTGGACGTATCAATTCTGAACTGGAACGATTCTCCTATACTGTATCCCATGACCTGCGCAGCCCTCTGGTAACCATAAAGGGTTTTCTGGGTCTTCTTGTTGATGATCTGGCAGAGCAAAATCAGGAACAGGTAAAAGAGGATATTTTAAGAATAGGCAATGCAACGGATAAAATGCAACAACTGCTCGAGGATTTGCTCAAATTGTCGCGAGTGGGTAAGATGGTGGAACAAAAAGAAACTTTTCCCATGTCTCAGGTAGCTAACGAAGCCCGGGAATTGCTCTATGGCGTGCTGAAAGAAAAAAAATGTGAGGTATCTGTCCAGCAGGATATGCCTGATGTGTTGGCAGGTAAAGCCCGAATCAGAGAACTCTACCAGAATCTGATAGAAAATGCCGTCAAGTTTTCTTCCAAACAACAACAACCATTTATTACTATTTATTCAAGAAAAGATAAGGATGCCGATGTGTTTTGTGTAGAAGATAATGGCATCGGTATTAAGAAGGAGTATCACGAGAAAATATTCGGTATCTTTAACAAGCTTGATAACAGCAGCTCTGGAAATGGTTTGGGTTTGTCGCTGGTAAAACGAATTGTTGAAAACCATTATGGCCGCATCTGGGTTGAATCTGAGGGTGATGGCCACGGCTCCACTTTTTGTTTTACCCTCAATAGTGAAAATCCTGAAGATTAATGGTTACCTTTACCAGCCAGCACTCTTGCCGTTGTAGTGCTAATCCCTGACGCTGTAATAACATTAAAAATATTTCTCTCTCATAATCTAATGCAGGAAAAAAGAATTCTTCTTTTTGAATCCAACAGTCTTCATACTGAATCCCTATCCGGGGCCATAAAAAAAAATATGGCAGAGCATTCCCTCTATATCTGCGATAATGACGTTGAACTAACCACTCTCATTAATCAGGAAAAGACATTTGATTTACTGTTGTACAGTCTTAAAAATGGGGAAAATACAACCACGAATCTCCCTTACCTGTCTCAGATTACATCATTACTCCCGGTAATATTTTTGTATGATTCTTCTTACAGTGAAACCAAACATCAATTGAATGGTTATAATTTTTTGTATCTGCCCAAATCAAAAGAAAACCTTGAAAATATAGCCCCTGTAGCAAACTTTGTTATACGGAGCTGGGAACAGGAACAGGCAAATTTGCTCGAAGGAAACAATATGTATCTCAAACAAATCCGTAACGACAGGATTTTTGAAAACATAAATGATGTGGTCTGGGAAATCGATCTACATACCAGTTCATTTTCATATATCAGTGGTTCTGTTAAGCAACTTCTTGGCTATACCAATAGGGAAATACTAAACATAAAACTTACATCGATACTCCATCGTGAATCGCTGAAATCTTTACGGCAGCTTAAAAACGAAATCCTCACCAACCTGCTTTCAGGGAAAAAGTCTACAGAAATACAGTTCATTAAGGAGGTGTCGTTTATTCATAAAAATGGCAGCATCGTATGGGGAGAGGTAAAGGGATTTGTGATGGGAGATGAAAAACATCATATTGTCTCTGCAAGTGGTGTAGTAAGAAATATCACCCGACAAAGAGAGGCTATCGATGAGCTGGAAATCCAGGAAGCTTATTTCGAAACCCTCATCAGAGAAGCTCCACTGGCCATCGTTATTCTTGATAATAATGATATCATTAAGCAGGTAAATAACCATTTCACTGCGCTCTTCGGGTTTAGTGAGCAAGAATGTCTTGATCGTTATGTTAATGATTTAATAGTACCCGACGAATATAAAGAAGAAGGAAATGCCCTTACCATACAAGCAGCCCGGGGCGATTATATCAATTATGAGTCGATACGCAAGACCAAAAGCGGGCATATGCTTGATGTACATATTCTGGGCAAACCGGTGATGCTTAAAAATGCCCAACTGGGCGTGTTTGGTATTTATCAGGACATCTCCCAACGCAAAAAAATGGAGGTAGCCGCAAAGGTTGCCGAAATCAAACAGCAATTTCTGGCCAATATGAGCCACGAAATACGCTCCCCCATGACGGGTGTAATGGGGATGATTGAGTTGCTCAGCAAAACATCTCTCGATGAGCAACAAGCTTTCTTTGTTGATGTTATCCGAAAATCTTCCGATAGCTTGCTCGAAATTGTAAATGACATCCTCGACTTGTCAAAGATAGAAGCGGGAAAGATGATTGTCAAGCCCAGGATCTTTGGTTTGCGAAAATCGGCCCATACGCTCTTTAGCCTTTTTAATGCCCTGACCAGAAAAAAGGGCATTGACTTTACCCTGCATTATGATGATGTCTTGCCTCAATTTGTATATGCCGATGAAAACAGGATTTCACAGATTGTTACCAACCTGCTGTCTAATGCCGTAAAATTTACATCAGACGGTGAGATAACATTAGGGTATAAGAGCCTAAAGAACACCAAACAAAAGCATACCGTTGGTATTAGTGTTACAGATACAGGTATTGGAATCAATGAGGAGGATACAGAAAAACTGTTTCAGATTTTCTCACAACTCGATACCTCAGACACACGTACTTTTGAAGGTGCAGGACTGGGACTTTCCATCTCGCAAAAGCTGGCAGAGCTGATGGATGCACGCATAGAAGTAGAAAGCTCTCCGGGTAATGGCAGTAAGTTTACTTTGGTAATCGATCTTGATGAAGGGGAGAGTTCTCCCGTAAATTCAGCTCCTGTAGAGCAAAATACCCCCAAAAGCCTGCAAGCGTGTAATGTATTGCTCACCGAAGATAAACGAACCAATCAGATGGTCATTTCTCTTATGCTGCAGGAAATTGGCTGCACCGTTGATGTGGCTTCCAATGGGCTTGAGGCTATTGAAAAGATCCGGGAAAAGAAATTCGATTTCGTTTTTATGGATATTCAGATGCCCGTTATGGATGGTCTTACCGCTGTGAAAGAATTGCATAGTCAATACCCATATCATGAACTGCCTTATATTATTGGCCTTTCAGCCAAAGCTATGGAGGGAGATGCCGAATATCATATCGCACAAGGCATGGATGACTATCTATTCAAACCTGTCACTACCGATGTGTTGAGAAACTGCCTGTTGAAATGGGCGGCAAAGCCAAAAACAATCTAAAACAAAATTTCCACCGTTCCATACAATTGCTTTTTGGCTGATTGATAAAAGTCGATGCAAAACCTTTTGAGGGTGAAAATAATGCCTTTGAGCCTCAAAATCTCTCTTGTCTTCCAGGTAAAATTTGCGTAGGTTTGCGACCTAAAATAAGCAAAGAATATATGAAGAGTTATGTGCAGCAGCTAGCGCAGGAAACAGCCATCCAGGGCTGGCAAATAGAAAAAACCATTGAATTACTCCAACAAGGTGCTACGGTACCCTTTATTTCCCGTTATAGAAAGGAGATGACCGGTTCATTGGATGAGGTACAGATTACCACCATCCGCGACCGCCTGCATCAGATGGAAGAACTGGATAAAAGAAGGGAGAGCATCCTGAGCAGTATTGCTGAGCAGGATAAACTTACTCCCCAGTTGGAAAAGGAAATTCATGCCGCCAAGCATATGGCAGAGCTGGAAGATCTGTATCTTCCCTATAAACCAAAAAGGAAAACCCGTGCCACCATGGCCATTGCCAGGGGGCTCGAGCCTTTGGCCAGGCTTATCTTTGCCCAACACAATATTGACCTGGAAAGCAAAGCGCTGTCCTTTGTAAGCGATGAAAAGGATGTGCCCGATCTGGATGCCGCTCTTGGCGGGGCACGTGACATCATCGCCGAATGGGTAAATGAAGATGCAGGGGCGCGCCAGCGAATTCGCCGCCTTAATGAACGGAAAAGCCAGCTCAGCTGCAAAGTAGTCAAGGGCAAAGAAGAGCAGGGGCAGAAATACGAGTCCTGGTTTGATTGGACCGAACCCATGGCCAAGGCGCCTTCTCATCGTATCCTGGCCATGTTTAGGGGCGAAAATGAGGGCTTTCTTAAGGTGAGCATCCAGCCGGAGGAGGATGAGGCCCTGGATGTATTGCATTCCATGTTCGTTAAAGGAAACCAGGAAGCCGCACAACAGGTTGCACTGGCCGTAAAAGATAGCTATAAACGACTGATGGCTTCCAGTATGGAAACCGAAATGCGTCAGCTCTACAAACACAAAGCCGATGAGGAAGCTATACGTGTGTTTGCCGATAATCTGCGTCAATTGCTGCTGGCACCACCCCTGGGACAAAAGAATGTATTGGCAATAGACCCCGGTATGCGTACCGGCTGCAAGGTGGTTTGCCTGGATAAGCAAGGCAAACTGCTGCACAACGAAACCATTTATCCTCATGCCCCGCAGAATCAGCGTAAAGAGGCTGCTGCAAAGCTACAGAACCTGGTGAGTGCTTACCAGATAGAAGCCATCGCCATTGGCAATGGTACGGGTGGTCGTGAAACAGAAAATCTTGTTCGCAAAATAATATTTCCCCATGAAGTTATTGCTGTAATGGTGAATGAAAGTGGTGCATCCATTTATTCTGCTTCAACTGTCGCCCGCGAAGAGTTCCCCGACTATGATGTCACCGTGCGCGGAGCCGTAAGTATAGGTCGCCGTTTGGCTGACCCCCTGGCTGAGCTGGTAAAGATTGATGCCAAATCAATAGGGGTGGGGCAATACCAACATGATGTGGATCAAAAACTGTTGAAGAATAGCCTCGATGATGTGGTGGTGAGTTCTGTAAATGCAGTGGGAGTAGAGGTAAATACGGCGAGCAAAGAACTACTGACCTATGTCTCTGGTCTGGGTCCAGTGTTGGCAAAGAATATCGTGGAGTATCGCAAAGAAAACGGCCCCTTTGCCTCGCGCACTGCCCTGAAGAAAGTGCCACGTTTTGGCGCCAAAGCTTTTGAACAAGCCGCCGGATTTTTAAGGGTATCCCAGAGTAAGAACCCTCTCGATAAGAGTGCCGTGCATCCCGAAAGCTATCATATCGTAGATGCCATGGCCAAAGATCTTGGGGCCAAAGTCGATGAACTCATGAAAGACGACTCCCTGCGCAAGCAGATTGTAATGGAAAAGTACAAAACCGAGAGTGTGGGTATACCAACCCTGAAGGATATCCTTTCAGAGCTTGCCAAGCCCGGTCGTGATCCCCGAAAGGAAATCGAGTTCTTTGAATTCGACAAAAATGTAAACAGCATTAACGACCTGATACCCGGAATGAAACTACCCGGTATCGTGACCAATATAACGGCTTTTGGTGCTTTTGTGGATGTAGGCGTACATCAGGATGGTCTGGTACATGTAAGCCAGATGGCCGATCGCTACATCAGCAATCCAGCCGAGATTGTCACCCTAAACCAGAAAGTGATGGTTACGATACTCGAAGTGGATAAAGCGCGAAAACGCATTCAAATGAGCCTGAAAGGGTGATCTGTTGAGCTCGCCCCGGATTCGGTTGCCGATAAAAATATGGTCTTTGCTGATGTCAGGGGTTGCTGATTAAGCTGGCCTGACTGATCTTTTCCTTCATCCATTGATCGAGCACCTCAACGATTTCATAGTTGAAGTTATTGGCATTGTATTCCCAGTCGCTTCTTACCTTCACCGCATGTTGCTGGTCTTCTACCCTGATAAAGGAATGGTCCATATGTGGCAGTCGCATAAAGGTTGCTTTACCCGGCTGATACCGGTTAACCACATCGGCTATAAGTTGATGTTCGTATGGGTTGAAGGCAACAAAATCGCCTTCACCCCAAAGCGACAAAACATGTGCAGGAGTATGGGCCCAGGCCGAAAAGAGTTTTGTTTCCTGCAGCTGTTGCCAGAAAGTATAGTGTCTGCCCAGCAAATGCTCTCCACCATTGTAGTTCCAGCGGTCTTCCATAAATTTCTTTACCTCCTGATCCTGGATGAGTTGTTCTGGTGTTTGTTTTTCTACCAGAAGGCGGTAAAAGTATTTTAGTGCTGCATCGTGCTGTGCTTCGTTTTCAAGATAATCCCATCCCATGATAAACTTCTGAATCCGTGAATGCTCCATAAAATATTCAAACCAGGGGCGGATGACGGTGCCATATACAGCCATACCAAGGGGCGCAAAATCTGTATTCAACAGTGGAGCCTGCACCCCTCCCATGCTGTGTCCGAAAATGAAAACTTTATCCAGATCAATAAAATCATACCGGGCAAGGCTGTTAAAGGATGCAGAGAATAATTCTACCTCCTCAAAAAGATTGCAATCCAGGCAATTGCGCTCGTTGCGTGAATCTCCAATGCCTGCCTTTTCGGTTTTAATGATCACGTAACCCTTTTCCGCCAGGCCATCCAATAGTTTCTTGTGGGGGTGGTAGTAAGGCAACCTGTCGATCGAGCTGCAGGGGTAACCCTGGATAAAAAATACAGCCGGCATTTTACCTTCTCCTTCAGGCTTGTGTATGATGGTTCTTATGGTGCCATCATCATAGGAAACAGCATCATAGATTACTTCTGCATAGTCGGATGTTTCTTCGGGCAGAGGCTTGAGTATTCCTGAAACCTGCTGCGGTTGGGCATCCCTCATGATGGTAACGTGTAGTTCGTCACCGCCTCGATGACGGCCTACCCCTTCAACGAGCTTAGCTACTTCATTAACCTCCTTATCATTGATGGCAAGGATAAGATCATGAGGTTTAATACCCATTTGTTCAGCAGAGCTTCCTTCAACTACCCTTACCACCAGCACGCCCTTTTTCTGCTTCATGTTGTGCTTTTTCGCAATGGAGTCGGTTACTTCGAGCAACTGTGCACCCAGAAATGCCCTGCGTGCCAGTTGGGCATGCAGGTTGCCTGCCAGTAAAACAAGGCCTAGCAAAATCAATGTCTTTTGTCGCATGTGTTTTTGTTTTTTAATGAAAACTATACTTCCGGCAATATACAGGGTGTCTGTATCAAAAACATGCCACATTGTGCAAGTGATATATAATCAATAGGATAAGGTGTTCTTTGGAGGGATTGGTGTTGTACGTGTGAGTACAGTTTTGTACGAAGATGGACGCTTTATACTGTTTAATTGATCCACCCGTCCATTGGAAATCCTCCCTGCTCCCGAATCAGTCTTACCCATGATGTATTATTTAATTTGCTGATAATGTGATTTATGATTGTTTGTCTTGGCGGATATTTTAGCCGGCCCTTCGGGCGGAAATAGATGATTCTGCACCATTTCCGTGGGTTTGCTTCGCACCCACGGCTATTCATAGATGGCCCTTCGGGCAAAGGAGCACATAATCTACGGATATAGGGATCCTACAGCCAGGGAGGGGTGACGCCAGCCCGAAAAAACTACCAAATACTTAGGACTGGCGACAGTTCCCCCTTTCAGGGGGCGGAGGGGGTTTTCCTGTGCAATGCCTGTATCGATAAGCATGGGAGGGTGCCCGAAAGCGGGTGGGTCAAAAAGAACAGACAGCGTTACATGCCCGAAATCATCTTTATCCCTGAGCTCAGTAAAATGATGATAAGGATGATATAGATGGTCCTGGGTTTAAAAACCCGGCTCCCCAGGAAAGATCCTGTTATACCGCCCAGGATCACAGGTACTAAAAGCCACCAATGGATCTGCAGCGTATAATTACCTGACGCCGTATATCCGGCAAGGCCTAAAAGCGAATTGACGAGAATAAACATGGAGGTAACCCCACTGGTCTCTTTGGCATTGCTCCACCTGAGCAGCAGCAGAATGGGGGAGAGGAATACTCCTCCTCCCATACCGATCAGTCCGGAGAAGAATCCTATGGTGGTTCCTGTTATGGCTGCCGTGGGCTTATGGAAGGGCCGGGAAGGCAAATGATTAGGCTTTTGGCTGAGAACCTTATGCAGGAGCAACAGGGCAGAGATAGTCAGGTAGGACCCGGCAATATACAGAAAGATGGTTTCATCAAGCACTATATATCCACTCACAAAAGCAGCCGGAAAAGAAAACAGACTCACCCAAAGAAACAGTTTGTTGTTGAAGTATCCTGCCCACAGATAGCGGAAAGAGCCAATAGAAGCCACAAAAATATTCAGCATTAATGCTGTGGGTTTTATTTCTTCCGGGCTGAAAGCCATCAATGCCATAATGGCTAAGTAGCCGGTAGCTCCCGCATGACCTACAGAGGAATACAATGCTGCAATAATGAAAAAAGCCGGTATAACGATGATTAAATACTCCACGATTT